>JBEKOZ010000598.1:0-3743 GCA_049521275.1 Bryobacteraceae bacterium
GGCGCGCCCAGCCGAGTCATGGCGTGGAACAGATTCTGGCTCCATTCGACGCGGAACTGCTCGCTCTGGTTTCCGGTGAGACACAGCTGCACCAGCCAGGCGGCCTCCTCGCTGTCTTCGACGAGAAGAACGTGGACAGGCCAATCGACGGCAGTGCGGATGTGGGGCTCGACGGTATCAACGATCTCGCCAAGGCAGGGAGTAGGGCAACTCATTTCCATGCCGCTTCATATCGTCCAGCTTTTTGAGAGTGTGAGAAATGATTCTTCCAGACAAATCCTTACCAGGAAACGCTCCTATCCAGTCGATGATTTGAAAGATGTCAGTCTCATCAGAAATACTGAACGCTGTCTCCGCGACCATCGCGGCTCGCCGCCCGGCCTTTCTCGAGAACCGCAAGGTCGACCTGGCCAGAATGAAAGATGCCCTGACGGCTTTTGACTTCGCCACGATCCAACACATCGGTCACAACTGTAAAGGAATCGGGACGGGCTACGGCTTTCCGGAGATCAGCAGCATCGGTGCGAGCATCGAGATCGCTGCCAAAGCCCAGGATGCGGCTGAGGTGGAAACGGCAATCGGTCAATTCGAGCGCTCGATTCAGGAAGCATCCTTTCTGGAGGTCCCCATCCAGGCGGGCTGATCGTTGAACCGATCGGGGAGTTGCGGTATTCCTAGAGCATGCCTGCTGAAACCGCCAGAGAACTATTTCGCCATGCCTTAGCCACGCTTGCTTACCGGGGAGGGAAGGCGTTTCGTGGGGCTCCTGACGGATTTTCCGACTTTCGAATCGCTCCGGGTTCGCGCACGGCGGGGGAAATTCTGGCGCATATCGGCGACCTGCTCGATTGGGCGCTGATCATGGCCAAGGACAAGCACGTGTGGCATGAATCTGCGCCGCAGGCGTGGAGTCAGGATGTCGAGCGATTTTTCGCGGCTCTGGCGGCATTCGATGCCTATGTTTCTAGCGATGCTCCCATGCAGGCTCCGTTCGACAAGCTGTTCCAGGGACCGGTGGCCGATGCGCTGACGCACGTCGGGCAACTGGCGATGATGCGGCGGCTCGCCGAGGCTCCTCTCAAGGGCGAAAATTACTTTCGTGCCGATATCCTGATTGGACGCATCGCGGTGTCCTAAAACGCCCGCTAAACTCCCGCCCGCCTCGTACTATCCAAGCTAAAGCTTCCCGAGACCCCAGCCGATTACCCCAATGGGACTATGTGTCTCCTGGTTCTATAAAAGGAACTCTGGAAAGATCGGCTTCGGGAGGATCGTAAAGCTGTATGAATCGAGCTAAATGGCTTATTTTAATAATGTTAATCGTGTGTGGAGGAGCCTGGGCTCAAACCATCAGTAGCGTTATGGTGGGGACCACCCCGACCGGAGTCGTGTTCACGGTCGACGGTGTGAATTATGTTACGACGCAGACGTTCCTTTGGCCGGAGGGAAGCAAACATGTGATTCAGTTTGTATTCACCCTGGGCCCCACAGGCACCCCGCTGCCCTACCAGGTATCGATCGCGCCCGGGGCGGAATATTTTTTTAGCGGATGGGAGGCAAACGGCTCGAGCGTCGGCGACGGAGCTTCGGCCATTACCGTGACCGCATCCCCCAGCCTCACCTCGGTGATCGCGACGTTGACTACAGAATATGCGGTGACCGTGGAGTTTCCCGGCGGCAGCGCCTCTTCCTGTTCGGGTGCGCCGGGCAACCCAGTCTCGACGGGAACCGGATACCGCGGCGGAATTGCCTATTTCAACGGCACCTGCACCGCGACGACCACATCGCTTTACATGTCGGCAGGACAAATCTCGCTGGTCCAATATCCTTACCCGGGCTGGGTGTTTTACGGGTGGGAGATCAACGGCTATAACTACGGGAATATAACCACCTGGAACCTCACCGGCCCGACCACGTTCATACCCCAGTTCTCGATCGCCAAGCGATACCACTTCATGACGACTCCGGTGGGTTATAACGTGCTGGTGGATCGCACGCAGTCGCGCACGCCGCTGGTGCCTTCAGCGAACGGCGCCACCTGCAACCCCACGGATAATCTGCTTCCGCCGCTGCCGCCGCCCGGATTCCCGGCGTTGTGCATCGGCGATTTCGACTTTCTCCCCGGGAGCACGCATACGGTCGGGGCGCCCACGCCGCAGCAGGATATCAAGGGCAACTACTGGGTGTTCGAGGGATACACCAACGGCCTGGGCCAGAACTCTACCTTCGTAGTGGATGGCAACATCAATACCGCGGCGACGCTAACGGCGACCTTCGTCCCGGGAGTCCACACGCAGTTCATCACCAGCCATAACGGGCTGCAGCTGAGCGTCGACGGCATCACCAACTATGGCGGTGGCTATACCTTCATCTGGGGCCAGGGCGAGACGCATACCGTGAGCGCCCCATTGACTCAGGTGGACGCGAATGGAAGGACCTGGACGTTTGTAAGCTGGTCCAACGGCGGACCGGCGACGCAGACCATCACCGTGCCGACCAACAGCACCGTGTTGACGCTGACCGCGACGTTCGCGGAGTCGCCGCAGGTGACCATCAACAGCTCGCCTCCGGGGCTGCAATTCACGGTGGACGGGTCGGCTTGCACCACGCCCTGCGTGGTGAATCACGCCGCTGGATATGTGATGCCCGTGGTTGCGCCGTCCGCCATTTCGACCGGCCCCGGCTCGCGCATCAACTTTGGTTCATGGTCCGACGGCGGGACGTCGGCGACGCGCACGGTCACCTTCGGCCAGGCTACACAGTCGCTTACGGCGAGCTATCTGACCGAGTATTCGATCACCGCGGTGGCCAATCCCGCGGGAACGGCGATCTTTACCTACAGTCCGCCGACGCCGGACGGTTACTTTGTCAGCGGCACCTCGGTGGCGGTGACCGCGGCGGGCGTGAACGGTTACAAATTCGTCAAGTGGGGCGGCGATCTCTCGGGGACCTCCTCGACGGGATATTTTACGATGACCTCCCCGCATTCCATTACCGCGTACATGCAATCCGTCCCCGCAATCGCTCCGGCCGGAATCATGACCGCGGCCGGTGCGACGCCGGATGGAACGATGGCGCCCGGCTCGGTAATTTCGATTTACGGGCAGAATCTCGCACAGGCGACGCTGCTTGGCTCGACCAATCCTTTGCCGCAGACGCTGGGGAATGTGACGGTGACCATCGGCAATTATATTCTGCCGCTGCTGTTCGTTTCTCCCACGCAGATCAACGCGCAGTTGCCGGTGGAACTGGTGGATGGAAATTATACGCTGATCGTGGAGCCGACCGGGCAGCCGCAAGTGCCGGCTCAGTTGACGGTTTCGCGCGATGCGCCGGAGATGTTTACCCAAGCCAACGCGCAGCAGCTTCCGCTGGTGCTGGCGCTGCATCAGGACGGCACCGTGATCACGTTCTCCAGCCCGGCCATTCGCGGGGAGCAGATCTCGATGTACGGGACGGGCTTCGGTCCTTACGTAACTCCCGCCACCGACGGATTCATTGTTCCGGCAACGCCGCCCGACAGCGTCGCCGACCCGGTGGTTTTGAATATCGCTGGGATCAACAAGACACCCGACTTCGCCGGCGCCGCGCCGGGAGCGGTGGGCCTGACACTGGTCCAACTGACGATTACCGCCGATCTCCCCACGGCGACGACGGTGAATCTGGTGGTGCTGGTGAATTCGAAGCCGAGCAGCACCGTGGTGCTGCCGCTGCAATAGCAGGTTTAATCAGTTACTAGTCTC
>JBEKOZ010000599.1:0-5149 GCA_049521275.1 Bryobacteraceae bacterium
CGGAGGTGCACAGGCCGGCGGGCAGAACAGCGGTGGCGGTTTCGGTGACTTTCGAGAAATCCTTGGCGGTGATGAATTTCGCGATGGCGCGTCCTTCCTCTTCGCTCAGGCCCGCGGCTTGCGGTTGCATGACGCCTTCGAACATCGCTTTCATCACAGCTTCCGGCGTTTTTGACGCCAGTTCGTCGTGCGTGGGCATGTGCAGGCGCGGTTGACCGTCGTGGCAGGTTCCGCAGCGTGATTTGTAGAGCGCGGCGCCATCGGGAGCCGCGGCGAAACAAAGCGAGCAAGCGACCATGGCGATGAGGATTGGGCGACTGGGCATAATCTGGGGCTTAATGTAACACAGAGGCGATAAGGGCATTCTGTTCCTTTCTATACCGTACGATATACACTGTATATCACACAGTACAGTCTGTCAAGGCCAAACATGAAACGCCAGGCGTTGGTGCCGCATAGAATATGGGGTGAGCACGGAGATGAAGAACAGATTTCGCCGCACGGGATCAGGTTGCGTGTCACGAATTCTCCTGGTAGGCTTGGCCCTCCGGGGTTGTGCCCACGGTGGCACCGCAAACATTGCGCTAGAGGATCAGATCGCGAAGACGTTCATCTCGATCAGGGCGGAGGCTCATCTGACGAAGTTGGCTCGTATTAAATATCGCGTGGACCTTCAGGGCTGGACCTGTACGGCTGCCGAGCGGGACTCTTCCTTATATCCATGGATTTTCAAAACAGATGACCCGCTTTCGGATCCTCGATTGCGCAGGAGAGCGCTCGCCGAGGAGTCGAAAGGCGAGCCTAACTTGGCGCGTTTTGCGGTGGCTGTGTGGCCCGCAACGGGGGGTCTCCGTCGTCGGCGAAGCAGGTGTTCTGGGTTGGAATAAACGTGTACTGGACTGCGTGGTGGGAGTTCTTCGACCGCACGTTCACCGACAACTTGTTTTACCGAAACGACTGGAAACAGGGAGTAAGCCCCGGCTGCAAGAACGCTCGATAAGATCAGATATCCTTTGTAGAGATCATGCCGGATTCACCGACGTTCGCACACTTTCGCTGCCCGGGTTGCGCGGGCGAGATGGATTTCGATCCGCAGACGGGCATGATGAAGTGCCAGAGCTGCGGAACCACGGTCGCGGTTCCGGAATCGAGTGCGGCGATTGTCGCGCATGCTCTGGACGACGCGCTGAAGCATGTGACGCCGCTGAGCGCGGAAGCGCTCGAAGTGAATTGCGACGGCTGCGGCAGCGTCGTGGTGTTCGAGCCTCCGGAGGTTGCGGGCGCATGTTCTTTCTGCGGAGCGATGATCGTGGCGCAGCCCAAGGCAGCCGATCCGATGATCGCGCCCGATGCGGTGCTGCCGTTGAAGGTGACCAAGGAGGCAGCGCAGAAAGAGGTGCGGGAGTGGATCGCGACGCGCTGGTTCGCGCCCAATGCGCTGAAGAAGATGGCGGAGCAGGAGGGGATTGCGGGCGTGTATCTCCCGTACTGGACCTACGCGGCCGACACCGAAAGCCAGTACACGGGCGGGCGCGGGGTGCATTACTGGGTTACCGAGAATTACACGACGACCGACAGCAATGGGAACCAAGTGCAGGAATCGCGGCAGGTGATGGCTTATTTAGCGGGATTCAAGGCGCAGCGTTACCAGATCGATTTGCCGGCGGGATTCGAGAAGGCCAAGGAAGTGATGGAGCGGGTGATTGAGAAAGACGTGCGCCAGGACATCGGCGGCGATGAGCAGAGGATCGACCGGGTGCAGACGGCGACGTCCAGCGAAACGTTCCGGCACCTGCTGCTGCCTGTGTGGATCGGCGCGTATCGCTTTCAAGGGAAGGTTTTTCAGGTGATGGTGAATGCGCGCACGGGCGAGGTGCAGGGGGAGCGTCCATACAGCGCGATGAAGATTACGCTGCTGGTGTTTGCGATCTTGTTTTTGATTTTGATTCTGTGGGTGGCGGCGCAGCGGTAGGAGCCGCCTCGAAAGGGCGGCTGCCGGCAGCATAGCCGGCCCCACACGAAAGTAGTAGAATTGACGAGACAACGTGCTGGATCTACGCTCATCGGCGGGTTGGCTTATCTGTTCCGCGATTCTGGCTTTTTCGCAGGATACATCGCCGGAGATTGCGTCGCACGACGCACCGGCGACGTTTAACACCAAAGTGAATCTGGTCAGCGTTCCGGTGGTGGTGCGGGATGGCAAGGGTCATTCGATCGGCACTTTGAAGAAGGAAGATTTTCAGCTTTTCGACAAAGGAAAGCCGCAGATCATTTCGAAATTCACCATTGAAACAGCGGAGGGACGGGTGGCGCCGCTCGAAGTGACGGCGGCGGACCCGGATCTGGAGAAGGGCGCGGCGAAAGCTCCGGCGGGTCCACCGCCCGCGAACCGGTTCGTGGCCTATCTGTTCGACGACATGCATGCCAGCTTCGGAGATCTGGCGCAGGCGCGAGCGGCGGCGATAAAGCACCTGGCGGACACGATGAAGGGGACGGACCGGGCGGCGGTTTATACCACGTCGGGGCAGAACGCCCTCGATTTTACCGACGATCGGGAAAAGCTGGCTCAGACGATGAACTTAATCCGCCCGCGGTCGCGATTCAGTTCCACCCAGTGCCCGGATATCACCCCGTACTTGGCGGACCTGATCGTGAACAAGAACGATCCGACGGCGCTGGGATTCTTGGTGCGCGAGGCGGTGGCATGCGGGATCGGCTCCGGAACCGACACCGCGGCGCAGGCGCTGCAAATGGCGACGACCCAGGTAAAAGCCATGGCGCCGCAGGTACTGGGGGTCGCCGAGGCGGATTCGCAGATCGCGCTCTCTGTATTGAAGGCCGTGGTACAAAGGCTGTCGGTGATGCCCGGGCAGCGGACCATTGTGCTGATTTCCCCGGGCTTCCTGGTGACGATCAATCACCGGCAGGAAGAAGCGGAATCGATCGATCGGGCGATCCGCGCCAATGTGGTCATCAGCGCGCTGGACGCGCGTGGGCTTTACACCATCACGCCGGGCGGCGATGCGAGTACGGCCAATACCAGCGTGCAGTCGGCCAATACCAAAACCCGGTATCAGGGCGAGGCCGCGGTGGCGCAGAGCGACGTCCTGGCGGAGCTGGCCGACGGGACGGGCGGAACATTCTTTCATAACAATAACGATTTGCAGGAAGGGTTCCGGCGCACGGCGGCGGCGCCCGAGTTTATGTACGTGCTGGGTTTCTCGCCGCAGAACCTGAAGTCCGACGGTAGTTTTCACTCGTTGAAGGTGGTGGTGGTGAAAACGACCGCGACCGATATGCGCGGCACGTCCGTGCAAGCCCGGCGAGGCTACTATGCGCCGCGGCATTCCACCACTCCGGCCGAAGACGCGAAGGAAGAGATCCGGGTGGCGCTTTTTTCGCGCGAGGAGATGTCGGACATTCCAGCCGATCTGCACATGCAGTTTTTCAAGGCAACCGACCAGAACGCGAAGCTTTCCGTGGTGGCGCACGTGGACCTGAAGCATCTGCGCTTCAAGAAGGGCGACGGGCGGAACCGGAACACGCTGGCCATCGTGTCGGCGGTGTTCGACCGCAACGGCGTCATGGTCGGCGTGATTCAGAAGGAAGTCGAGATGAAGTTCAAGGACGACAGGCTGGAGAAGTGGCTGGAGGCGGGCGTGACCATGAAGACCAGTTTCGACGTCCGGCCGGGCAGCTACGTGGTCCGGCTGGTGGTGCGGGATAGCGAAGGGCAGGCCATGGCGGCGCGCAACGGCGTTGTCGAAATTCCCTAGGAGGATCGAGCATGAAAATTTTCAGAAGCTTCTTTGTTCTCGCGGCGGGCGCATTTTTCGTGGCGCGCGCGGCCGCACCCCAGAAGCCGGAGCCGGCCGATCCGAACAGCACGATCCGCGTGGAAACCAACGTGGTGCTGGTGGACGCCGTCATAACGGACAAAAAGGGCGCCTATGTCCGCGACCTGAAACAGAAGGATTTCAAGGTCTACGAGGACAACAAGGAGCAGGCCATCAAGAGCTTCTCCTTCGAGGCCGATCCGGCGTCGCCGCAGAACAGCCAGCCGCGGTACCTGGTGCTGTTTTTCGACAACTCCACAATGAGCTTCGGCGACCAGGGGCTGGCGCGGAAGGCCGCGACGAGTTTTATAGGCGCCAACGCGGGTCCGAACCGGCTGATGGCGATCGTGAATTTCAGCGGAGCATTGCAAGTCACGCAAAATTTTACCGATGACGCGGAGCGCCTGAAGGCGATTGTGAGCGGACTGAAGCTCCCCGTCGGGCCGTCTCCGAATCAGGGCGGCGCCGCGATGGGCGGACTGGGCCGGGCCGCGGGAAATTTCGCGGTTCGCAATATGATCATGGCGGTTCGCGATCTGGCAAAAAATTTGAGCACGATCCCGGGCCGGAAGACGCTGGTGCTGTTGACCGCGGGTTTCAGGCTCCCTCCGTCGGAGATGTCCGATGTGACTGCGACCATCGACATGTGTAACCGGTCGAACGTCGCGATTTATCCGATCGACGTGCGCGGTCTGGTGGCGACGCCGGCCATGAATCATCCGGTGCGGCCCACGGACGCCTCTCCGTTCAGAAATGTGGCGTATCAGGGCAGAGGCGGTGCGCCGGCCCCGGCGCCGACCGGTGGAGGCAGTTCGGGCGGAGGCACGAAGGGTGGAAGCCCGACGGGCGGGGCGCCATCCACCGGAAGCGGATCGAAGGGCGGCGGCGGGAGCACGAGTCCGGCAGCAGGCGCAGGCGTGCCGTCGCCGGCCGCGCGGACGCTGATTCCAAAGTTTCCGGAGAGCGCGACCACCAATCAACAGATTATGTACATGCTTGCCGACGGCACCGGTGGCTTCGTGATCGTGAACACCAACGATCTGCTGGGCGGCATGGAAAAGATCGGCAAGGAGATGAACGAGTTTTACCTGATCGGCTATACGCCTCCGTCCGCCGAGGATGGCCGGGAAACGTGTCACACGATTCGGGTGAAGGTGGACCGCGGCGGGACTACCGTGCGCGCCCGCAGCGGGTACTGCAACACCAAGATGAAGGATGTGCTCGCGCAGACCACCACTGAAAAGACGCTCGAGAATCGCGCGGCGGCGCCGCAATCGGGCACGGTGGCGGCGGCCATGCTGGCACCTTATTTT
>JBEKOZ010000600.1:0-3719 GCA_049521275.1 Bryobacteraceae bacterium
CGCCGCGCGAAAGGCATCACCCAGATGGAAGCCGCGGAGGTCGCGAGCAGGCCCCTCTATTGCGCCGCGCTCATGGTCGCCTCGGGCGACGCCGACGGAGCCGTTGGCGGAGCGGTCAACACCACTTCCGAAACCGTCCGCGCGGCCCTCCAGTGCATCGGACCCCACGCCGGTATCCGCACTGTGTCCGGCGCATTTTTCATGTGCGTCGAGGACCGCCGTCAAGGTCACGATGGCGTCCTCGCCTTCGCCGATTGCGCGCTCGTCGTCGATCCGAGCGCGATCGAGGTCGCTGAAATCGCTATCGCCACCGCCCAGTCCACCCGCACCGTCATCGGCGCCGATCCCAGGATCGCTCTGCTGTCTTTTTCGACCAAAGGCAGCGCGAAGCATCCCCATGCTGAAAAGATGATGGAAGCTCTGCGCATCCTGCGGGAGCGCGCACCCGGCCTCACGGTCGACGGAGAAATGCAAGTGGACGCCGCGTTGGTCCCCGCCGTGGGCGCATCGAAAGCGCCCGGATCGCCCGTTGCCGGACGGGCCAACACGCTGATCTTCCCCGACCTCGCCAGCGCCAATATCGGCTATAAACTGGTGGAGCGTCTGGGCGGCGCCGTCGCTTTCGGCCCGATCCTGCAAGGCTTGGCGAAGCCGATGAACGATCTCTCCCGCGGCTCCTCGGCGGAGGAAATCTATGGCACCGCCATCCTGACCGCACTGCAAGCCGAATGAAACTCATTTACCACGACGGCTACGATCTCAACCTCGGCGCGCACGTTTTCCCGTCGCAAAAATTCCGCCTGATCCGCGATCGCCTCGCGGCCGAAGGCTACGATTTTCTCACCCCGGAGCCTTCGACCGACGAGGATCTCCTGCTGGTGCACGGCCGCGGATGGATCACGCGCCTGAAGCAGGGAACGCTGCATGAAACGGAGCTCCAGCGCCTCGAAATTCCGTGGTCTCAGAAAATGGCCGACGCATTTTGTCTCGCGGCCGGCGGAACTACCCTCGCCGCACGCTGCGCTCTCGAGGAAAGCGCGGCAATGAACATCGGCGGAGGATTTCATCACGCCTTTCCGAACCACGGCGAGGGATTCTGCGCGATTCACGATGTCGCCGTCGCCATCCGCAAATTGCAACAGGAAAAGCTGCTTGAGCGCGCCCTCGTCGTCGACGTCGACGTCCACCAGGGCAACGGCACGGCCGCCATTTTCGCGGACGACGCGTCGGTTTTTACACTTTCTATTCACCAGTTCAACAACTACCCGCAGTACAAGCCGCAGTCGGACATCGATGTCCACCTTGAAGACGGTGTCGGCGATGAAGAGTATCTCCACCTGCTGGACCAGGCCGTTGAAAGGGCCCTCAGCCGCTTCGAGCCGCAGTTGCTGATGTACGTCGCCGGCGCCGATCCTTATAAAGAGGACCAGCTCGGTGGTCTGGCCTTAACCATCGATGGCCTTATGGAACGCGATCGCCTGGTCTTCAGCATCGCCCGGCACCGCAACATTCCGATCTGCGTGAGCCTGGCCGGCGGCTACGCAAGACGCCTGGAGGATACCGTGACCATCCACACGAATACCGCGAAGTGCCTCCGTACAATTACTTAAGCGGTTCCATCGCCGATCCCATCACCGGCCCGCCCGATTCCGCCACGAACACCACCACGCGCAGGTCGCCTGCTTCGGCCTTCAGCGGAACCCGCACGGTCTTCTCCAATCCCGCCCCTTTGGTCACCGCCCCGAACTTTCCGAGGCTCCGCACCACGGAAACATGCGTCAGCGTCTTGCCCGAATTCTCCCCACGCTTCACGCTGGTTTGATCGCGGTCGTCCGCAATCGCGACCCACACGTTGCCCTTCCCCGACGCCGCGCCCACTGTGAAGCTGACAATCGCCTCGTTCCCATCGCGTGTCGCCGTCACGATTTTGACCGGCGTCTTCGGACGAGCCGCCTCACGCGTCACCGCTGCCAGAATCGCCTTTCCATTGCTGCCATTGCATTCCAACCGTCCATCGATCACGATTTGCGGCGTATAAGTCTCCGCTACCAGCGAATGGGCGTATATCCGTTGCCTCTCCGTGAACTGTGCCGACGAGTAAGGATCGTTCCAGCCGTCCGAATTCCAATAGTCGACATGCTCGCTGAGCACGATGACCTGCGCCCCCGCCACCGGTTGCGCCTGGTCGAGCTTCATCAGCAGCGCATCGGCAGGCGGACAACTCGAGCATCCTTCCGACGTAAACAGCTCCGCCAGCACCGGAACTCTAGCGTTCGGCTCCGCCGCCTGCGCGGCAAAGGCAAGAACGGATGCGAGGATAAATTGTTTCATAGCACCTCATGAACCTGTTCGCATCCCGGTTCCCCAAAGTTACGGGTAAACTCATAGCAATGCGTACATGGCTTCTTCTTTCCATTCTAACGGCCGGTTGCGCCGCTGGCGCCGGGCCCGAGATCCTCTGGGACAAATTTGGAGTGCCGCACATCTTCGCCGCCGATCGCGAGTCCATGTTCTACGCCCACGGGTGGGCGCAGGCGCAGGCGCAGGGCAACCTGCTGCTCCTCCTTTACGGCGAATCGCGGGGCCGCGCCGCCGAATACTGGGGGCCCTCGCATCTCGCGCTCGACCGGTGGGTGCAACTGAACGAAGTGCCGGAGCGCGCCAAAACCTGGTACGACGCCCAGGATGCCACCTTCCGCAAATACATGGATGAATTCGCGCGCGGCATCAACGACTACGCCAAAGCCCATCCCGATTCCATCGCCGCCGAGTACCGCGTGGTCCTCCCCGTCTCCGGCGTCGACGTGATCGGGCATTCGCTGCGAGCCGTCCACTACATGTACATGGGGTCCATGGAACGCATGCAGCGCGAGGTGAAGGCGGCCATCCGCAGCCAGCAACTGGCGCGAACTATTCTGCCCGAGGTTCCTGAGATTACGCCCGGCTCCAACACTTGGGCCATCGGCCCGCCGCGCTCCGCCAGCGGCAAGTCCATGCTGATCATCAATCCGCACCTTGCCTGGGGAGACACATTTTTCCGTTACATGGAAGTGCATCTGGTCGGCCCCGGCTACGACCTTTATGGCGCGCCGCAAATCGGCTTCCCCACCCCCGTCATCGGCTTCAACCGCCGCGCCGGCTGGGGCCGGACGGTCAACACCATCGACACTGTCGACTTCTATAAACTCACCGTGAAAGACGGCCAATACGAATTCGACGGCCGGCTTCGCCCCTTCGAACACGCTTCGAAAACGATCCGCATCAAGCAGCCTGACGGCTCCTACACGGAGGAGAAAATCGAAATCCTGCGCAGCATTCAGGGCCCGGTCGTCTACAACGAAAAAGGACTCGTCGTGGCGATGCGCGTCGCCGGGCTCGACCGTCCGAAGATGCTTGAACAGTGGTTCCGCATGGGCGAAGCGAAGAATCTGGAGGAGTTCAAGAGCGCGCTGAAAATGATGGCCGTCCCCATGTGGAACGCCAACTACGCCGACGCCGACGGACATATCATGATGGTCTTCGACGGCCTGGTGCCCAAGCGCTCCACCGGCGACGTGAATTATTGGGCCGGCGTCGTGCCCGGTAACACCTCGAAAACGATGTGGACCGAATACCTTTCCTTTGACGAACTGCCCAAGTCAATCGACCCGCCTTCGGGATTCAATCAGAACGTGAATGAGCCGCCGTGGTTCATGACTCAACCTATGCTGGACGCGTCG
>JBEKOZ010000601.1:0-3713 GCA_049521275.1 Bryobacteraceae bacterium
CGCCGCCGCCACCATCACCGGAGCCGCTCCCAGCACTTGAAAAACCGCGCGCCGGCTCAATTCCTGTTTGTTCTCGTTGTTGATGTCCGCCATCTTGATATCCTCTATACCTTCACGTTCAGCTTCTTCACTTGATCGGCGATATATTCCGACGTCCGCCACCCGAGCGCGGTTATCGTCAGCGTCGGATTCTTGTCCGCGTTGCTGACAAACGGCGCTGCATCGGTGATGAACAGATTCTTGCAATCCCAAGCCTGGCAATACTGATTGAGCACGGATTTCTTCGGATCGCTCCCCATCTGCGTCGCGCCCACTTCGTGGATGATCTCGCCGCCCACGGAAATGCCCCAATTCTTCTCCGCGCCCGACTTGTACGTCACCACGCCGCCCATTTGCTCGATGATCGCCTGGAACGTTTCCTGCATGTGCCTGGCCTGCAGAATTTCGTCCTGGCTCCATTTGAAGTGGAAGCGAAGCACCGGAATGCCCCATTGATCCACGACATTGGGATCGATCTCGCAATAGCTGTCTTCGTTCGGAATCATCTCGCCGCGGCCGGAAAAGCCGATGTCGGAGCCGTAAATCTTGCGCAGATTCTTCTTCAGCTCCACGCCGTAGCCGCCGCCGAGCACTTGGTGCGATTCGCCCAAGACGCCCGCTTCAGGCAGCCCGCGCCCGCCGCCCATCTCGATGTGATAGCCGCGCGAGAAAGGCATTTTGCCCGCCTTCTGCTCTTTGTAATTCCACCACGGCATATACATGTGCATGCCGCCGGTTCCGTCTTCGTTCCGCGGCGGCAGGTCCTGCATGATGGGCAAGAAGCCGCCGACGTCCGAGCCCACCGTGTCCATAATATACTTGCCCACCATTCCCGTCGAGTTCGCGATGCCGTTGGGAAACAGGCTGCTCTTCGAATTGAGCATGATGCGCGCCGTCTCGCAGCAGCTTGCGGCGAGCACGACGATCTTCGCGTTCACCGCCATCTCCTTCCGCGTCTTCTTGTCCACGTACGCGACGCCCGTGGCCATGCCGTCCGGCCCCACCAGCACTTCCCGCGCCATGGCGCCGGTCCGCACTTCGAGGTTGCCCGTTTTCATCGCCGGCAGGATGTGAACGCCGGGCGAATTGAAATTGGCGTTCGTCGAGCACGACCGTCCGCACTGGCCGCAGTAGTGGCACGCCGGACGTCCATTCAATGGCCTGGTGAGAATCGCAAGGCGCGACGGAATGCACGGTATGTTCAGTTTGTCCGACGCCAGCTTCACCAGCTTCTCGTAGCTGCGCGGCGCGGGCGCCGGCTGAAACTTGCCATCCGGCGTATTCTCCAATCCCTCTTCGGTGCCGAACACGCCGATCAGTTCTTCGGCCTTGTCGTAATAGGGGGCGAGGTCGTCGTAGGTGATGGGCCAATCGAAACCCTTGCCATCGCGGCTGTAAGGCTTGAAATCGTAAGCGCCCATGCGCAGCGAGATGCGTCCGTAGTGGTTCGTGCGCCCTCCCAGCATGCGGCCGCGCCACCACTTGAATTCCGAACCCGGCGCTGAGGTATAGGGTTCGCCCGGCACCTGCCACCCGCCTTGCAGTGTGGCGTCGAAATAACCGAATGGCTTTTCCTTGGTGCCCGCCGCGCGATGCGGCGCATTGTACGGCCACTGGAACATGCTCGATTGCTTGGTGCAATCGAACCACTCCCCGGCTTCGAGCATACAGATCTTTGCACCGGCCAGCGCCAGAACGTGCGCCGCCACGCCCCCGCCCGCTCCGGAGCCGACAATCACCACGTCATACGTTTTTGGACTTGCCTTGACTTGCGCCATGCGTTTATCTTATTCGATTCGCCGTGGACTTTAAATCAAGCCGTTCGCGGTCGCTTCAGTAGATGCTGGGCGACCTCCTCGCCAACCTCAGACGTGGGATTGAGAGTCATAAGGCCATAATCCAAAGCGCGCAAAAGCCCTTGGTCACGGCGCCAACGGTAGCTACTTTTTAAAATTCGCAGTTTGGCGTTGCGGTGCCGGGATTCTCGGCCCGTAGCCGAAATCAGCGGTTCTTAGAGCTGATCGCTAACCGTGAGTCCACATTCCGCAGCAACTTCCTCTGCGCGGCGATGCGCGGCTCCCAAGTTCGCCGTAAGGAAGACCTTCAGCTCCCGGTCCCGACCGACGAGGGAAACCTGGTATCCGCCACGAAAGCCGCGGCTCAGGCTGACGCGGTCGAACTCAGACAGGTTGAATCGCTGCCGCCGCACTTCGAGGCCGAATAGGAGGCCGAGCTGAAAGACCTCGCCCGAGGGGCGCTCGATGCGAATCGTCGCTCCGGTCATCAGGTTCATAACCGCGAACACTACCAGGATCATGCCCGCCGGAACGATCAAGATAAAGTACGCCTGGGTCGGCACTCTTGTCTCTTGGTGGGGTACGAGGAGGAACGTGGTGAATACCGCAAGAACACCCGCGGTCAGCGCCACAGTGATGAGCGAGACGACCTTTCTGTTCAGGTTATCGTAAATCCTGAATTCCATCGAGCCTCGATATGCGAATGATCAAGAAAAGTGGGAAGCTCCCATTTGATCGGCAGTAGCAAGCCGCGGATATATAGCCGCGAACGAGATTTAGCACAACCTCTCCCATGGGCGCGTCTCTACCACGCCACGTAAGCCTCGCTTCACCGCTGAAGGAGGTTGCGAGATCGAGAATCCGTGAGCTTTCCTAGCCGGGCTCGTCCGACATCTGAATGATTGAATTAGGTTTAACAATCTCGGGAATTGCTACCGCAGGTTGGGACGCATCGACGAGGCGCTGGCCATGTTCCACAGGCAGTTCGAAGTGACGCCTCGTGATCGCTATGCTACCTATAACCTTGCCTTAGCGCTTGGGTCACAGGGCGGCTGGGAGGAGGCTCTCCCTTGGGCCTTGATGGCGGCAGAGGTGGCGCCGCAGGAGATCTCCCCGTGGACCTTCCTTGGGAAGCCGCTCAAGCTGATCGCGTTTAGGATTACGGCTACGCGACTGATGAGCTCATTGAAAGGTATTTCTCAGAGTCGAGACTCTTTCCCGCCACGGCTCCTCTCCCTCCTCCGTATCGCAAGTCAGGTCGCCTCCCGTGAAATAGTCGAACCTTCCGTAGGTCAGGCGAATCGCGATCGAGCACATATTCTCGGTGGGGTAGTCCTGTTCCCGCAAGCTTTGCAATTCGGGGAAAAGCCGGCGCGTAGTATCGCCGGTGCCCGTCCAGACTTCCCCGTTGGCAGCCAGATTTCGCACCTCAAAGTTCAGATAGGCACTGGGCTGACGAACCAGGAGGATTTGGTCCACGGTGCCCACCCGCACGCGCTCGCATGCTTCCCCCCGCTGAAGGCGAGATCTCACGTATTCGAGGTAATTCAACGCAAAAGGAGCCTGCAACGGCAGCGGGTAGTTGTAGTCAGGGATTCCCCTGTCAATCAGCTTGCCGATCCTGACTTGTGCATCGACATCCATTACGCCAGTAAGCCGGTAGTTTCCTTTTGGCGACCGCGGATTCTCAGATCCCAGGTCCCCCACGTGATCGGGGTGAATGTGCGTCAGAAGAAAGTAGTCAAGATCCCGGCGTCCCGCCGCTCGCATCTGTCGCGAGATGTATGCGGCAATCCATTCTCCCGGCCGGATCTTGGCGTTGGGCTTTTGCGCAGAAGAGACTTGAGGCGAGTCCTCGGTGGTTTCTGCATCAATGAG
>JBEKOZ010000602.1:0-3712 GCA_049521275.1 Bryobacteraceae bacterium
CGGAACATCCCGACTACCAACGCGCCAACGATTTTCTGATTCGCGCGCGCCGCATCGCTGCTTCGCCGGAGTATGGCAAATGATCCACTACGAACTACTACGCGTTGAGGCGGACCGCCATCCGTATCCCTTGCTGTTCGCCACGATTAGCGGAGCCCATCTGTACGGATTTCCGTCTAAGGACTCAGACTACGATCTTCGAGGCGTTCATATCCTGCCGGCGAGCGAGGCAGTTGGTCTGCTGCCGAAGCAAGACACCATCGAGTTCGCTGGCCTACGCGGCGGAATCGATATGGATCTCGTCACGCACGATGTTCTCAAGTTCTTCACGTTGCTTTTGAAGAGGAACGGCTACGTTCTAGAACAGCTCTATTCGCCGCTGATCGTGCAAACCTCGCCAGCGCACGATGAACTGAAGGCGATCGCCGTCGGTTGCGTAACTCGTCACCACAGTCACCACTACCTTGGGTTCGCGGCGACGCAATGGGGTCTGTTCCAGAAGGAGGAGCCGCCGAGGGTCAAGCCTCTGCTTTACGTTTATCGCGTCCTCCTTACCGGCATCCACCTCATGCGCACCGGAATAGTCGAGGCGAATCTGGCGGTGCTGAACGATGAGTTTCGCTTGCCGTATATCCCGGAGCTGATCGACCGAAAAATCCACGGCGCGGAGAAAGGAACGCTCGAATCGAGCGAAACAGAGTTCCATAGGCGAGAATACGAACGCCTAGTCGCGCAGCTTGAGGCTGAGGGGAGCGACTCGAACTTGCCCGATGAACCCGTCTGCCGTGAGGCCCTCAATGACCTACTGGTTCGAATCCGACTGAAGACTGCCGGCCCATAGCTACGGATCTGCGTTGAAATCCCAACCGCCGTCGTCCCACCAATACAAGGAAAGAACAGAACTTACTTGATAACCGGGATCATCCGCGCCCGCCGCCTCGTAAATCGGAATCCCCAACGCGCGTGCGAGAGCGTGGTCATAGTCACGGAATGCGGCCCTCGCCGCTGGTGATGACGAGAGTGGATACACATTGAAGCACACCAGCCGGTCATCGTCGGCCACAGCGATCAACTGCCGCGCAACTACTTTCGCTTTGCGATCGCGCGCATAGAGTACCTTCTTGTTAACGTCCAGGAGCGCAGCGATGGCTGAATCTGAGCACATGCCGCCCACTCCAAGGCAAGTGCCTGTATAAGTTCCGAGTTTCAAAATCTCCAAAGGATCGCGCTCGATCTGTATGGTGAGCTGTTCCCCATCGAAAGGGATACCGTGTTCCCACACATCGCGGGGAATGGCTTGGTGTCTCCTATACCACGACTGTGTTTCTGGATGCCGGGACAAATATTCAAGATCGCCCGACCAGTAGGCCTGAAGGAACTTGCGCAGGCCGCGGCGGTTCTCGCGCACGTCACCAAGCAGCCGTAAAGCGTGCAGACCATTTCTCGATATCGTCTGCACTGGTAGTCCCAACTTCAAGCGGTCGAGCATCGAATGCTCGATCAGGTCGAGCTTCGTGAGTACAATCTTGTCCGCTAGCACGCGTTGGTAGCGCGCCAGGCTTGCAGTGGACAGTCGAATCTCGTCTCGACACCACGACTTGAGGCGGGCCGGAATCGGGTTTGAGAATTCCTTTCCGCAAGCCCATATCTTGGCGCAAGTGTCCCGGATCGGATTTGTGAGAGGGTCGAGCAGGAACAATGGATGATCACCGCAAGTCCGGCAGATTTCCGCGCGAACTGGAGGCTGGACTCCGCCGAGAACCTTGGCGGTTCGAATTAGTTTTGTGGGCGCAGCACAAAAAGCCTCCACTGTGAAGCTCGGCATGCGCTGGAGCAGTGTCCAAAGACCCCAAGAAATGAGATTGGCGTCGTTGCCCCGGCGGCATCCGCGCTCCAGGACCTTGAAGCTGCGGTCGGGCGCGGAAAGGAAACGATTCAAATTCGCGCTTTCATTGATCCCAAGCATGGAACCAAGGGCGCGCGCTGCTCCGTCTCCGGTCTCAAAGGGTGGCGCCGCTAGACGGCGAATCAGATCGATGGCCGCAGGCATTCGGCCATCAATCACCTTCGGACTATCCCACGAAGAGAGCCACTCCGAGAAGTACTCGGCGGCTTTTGTCTGGTGCGTTAGCGGTGTGCTCGCGAGCAGCGCCTCCAATGCTGGCACCTGCCGTTTGATGCTCTGCCATTTTAGCTGAATAGCTGCTTCCTTGAGGTCAGAGTATCCAATGCCGATCAGAAATCGGAAGTAGCGAGTGGCTACTTCGGGAATGAGGGATCGCCATGTCGATTCGGCGAGGATTTCCGCCATACCTGGGAAACGCCCGCATCGCTCCCAGAGCGCCATTGGCAGCCAACCTTGGTAGGACTCAAGCTCAATCCCAATCTCCTCCACCACGCGCTCGGGAAAGCCCTCACATTCGCCGACAGTGCTGAAGCTGTAGTTTGGTGCAAATTGCGCAGCCAGTCTGGCGCCTGCTAACAAGTACTCCACAGAGAGGCCGTTCCGCAGTTTTTCCAAAAAGCGGCTCACGCGCTCAGGGAACTGCGCGTCCACCAACAATTCGTTGATCTGCTCCAATTGGGAGGCTGCGGTGGTTTGGGGCAAAGCCGCGCATGGCTTGCTTTCCAGCAGCGCATTGACGAAGGGAACCCGACGATGAGCTGGCAGGATCTTCGCCAATAGACACCACGAACAGGCATTCGCCTCCGATGCAGCATTCAGCCGGCTCACACTCCACAGCAGCCGCTCATCTTTCTCCAGTTCGAGGGCGACGAACAGTGAGAGATATTGTGAGATCTCGTGAGCCGGCCGCCATCTCACCAATGGCCAGATGTATTGCACGAAGCGGGCTGGCATCGTCCAGTACTTTCTTCCGGCGGATTGCCGTGCATGCCCGGTTCGCGGGAATTCATTCTCGATCGCTTCCACAGCGGCCTTCGAATAGCCATTCCTTTCAAGGCGGCTTTGGACCTCGGGCAAAAACCTTCGCATTGACGAAAGCAGCGCCTGCAAAGAAATGAGATTGGACAGGTGTGGGCGAATGTCGATCGTAGCAGGGCGTGGAGCCTTTGGTGGCGCGGACTTCGTTCCCTTAAACGCGCGGGGATGTGCACTAGTCGCTTTAGCTCTGAGAGTTGGTGCGCCCCAGTCGGGCGGTAGTGGCGGAGAGGTTGCAATCGAAAGGTCCGGGACGGACTCGTTCATGTCAACAAGGACGTGATACAGCGTCGCCTCGTCCGCCGTCTTGACGTTGGCTAGGTATCGCCAGGATTCCTGCAGCGCTTCCTTGCGCGGATAGAGTGCCTGCTTGATGCGGTCGAGCGCATAGGACTTAGTCTCGAACGTCTTCGACTGCTCGGCTTTCAGTTCTGGTTCGCTGATGAACGCAAGAAGCTCGCTCGATCGTCGGACGATCGAAATGAGACGTGGCTGGCCCTTCTCTTGCATTTCAATTCTTGGCCACCTGGACTATCGTGAACCCATCCTCTTCGCGCGTTTCAAACCGCACTGGCAGAAACTCCGATATGACAGCCATGTTGGTCCGGGCGTGCATATTGATTTTTTGGGCCGTGAACGAACCCGATCGGGCCAAAGCGAGTGGCAACAGCAGCTGATCCGTAAGATGCTCGCCGACCGCTGCCCGAGAGACCAGATACTCGCGCGCATCGCGGGCGGCTATGGAAGCGACCTTCTCGGCCGCGAGGGCGA
>JBEKOZ010000603.1:0-3708 GCA_049521275.1 Bryobacteraceae bacterium
ACGCGCAGCGTAGTCCTCTTCGAAAGCGCCCGCAGCCGATCCAGATCGCGCAGAATCAGCGGCCCGCGAGTCTGCATCGTAAACACCCGAGGCGGAGCCTCCATCAAAGCATCCAGAATGCGAGGCATCATCAACTCCGCCGCCTCCGCCGGCTGATAAGGATCGACGAGCGGCGAACAATAAATGCTCTGTCCCGCCCGCAGTTCGCCCCGCAGCAGCTCCGAGGCATTGGATTTGAAAGTCGTGAACTGCCCCCACCGCTGCCAGTCCTCCGGCTTGAGGCCGCCGTAGATGCCGAGCGTCGGCACGTAGCAATAGGTGCACCCAAACGTACAATTCCGCGCGGGCGTCAGCGAATGAGTAAACCCCGCCTGCGCAATGAAACCCGAAGTCTTACTGAGAATACTCTTCGCAAGACTCGGCATCCTACTTCATTCAACAACGTTCTTCGTCGCCACCAGCGCCGTGACGTCTTCGACGAACTGCTCCAGCGGCTTCGCCCCCATGTCGCCATGCTTCCGATGCCGCACCGATACCGCGCCCGACTCCGCCTCCCGGTCCCCCACCACCAGCATGTACGGAACCTTCTGCATCTGCGCATCGCGGATCTTCAACTGCACTTTCTCTTTTCGATCGTCCAGATGCGACCGCAGCCCGGCGTCTTCGAGCCGCGCCTGCACCTTCTGCGCGTATTCCAGCTGCCGGTCGGTAATCGGCATCACCACCATCTGCACCGGCGCCAGCCACAGCGGAAACGCGCCCGCATAGTGCTCGATCAGGATGCCGAAGAATCGCTCGACCGACCCGTACAGCGCCCGATGCACCATCAGCGGCTGATGCTTCTTCCCATCCTCGGCGACATACTCCAGCCCGAATTTTTGCGGCAGCGTGAAATCGAACTGCACCGTTGAAAGCTGCCACTTGCGTCCCAGGGCGTCCAGCAGTTTCATGTCGATCTTCGGCCCATAGAACGCCGCATCATCCGGCGTGATCGCGACCTTCAAGCCAAGCCGCTTCGTCGCATTCATCAGCGCCTTCTCCGCCAGCGCCCAAAGCTCCGGAGCGCCGTCGTACTTGCCGCTCTTGCCGCCATCCCACGTCGAAAGCTCGGCCTCATACTGCTCGAAGCCGAACGTCTTCAGCACATCGATGGCAAACTCGAGGCAGCTCACCACCTCGTCTTCAATTTGATCCGGCGTGCAAAAAATATGCGCGTCGTCCTGCGTAAATCCGCGCACCCGCATCAGCCCGTGCATCACACCGCTGCGCTCATACCGGTACACCGTGCCCAGCTCACCCAAACGTACCGGCAGCTCGCGATAGCTGTGCTGGCGATCGCGATAAATCAAGATGTGGCCCGGGCAGTTCATCGGCTTCAGGCGATACTCCGCATCGTCGAGCTCCATCCCCGCGAACATGTTCTCCGCGTAATGACTCAGATGCCCCGACGTCCGCCACAGATCCGCGCGCATCACGTGCGGCGTATACACCAGCGCGTAACCCCGCTTCAGATACTGCTCCCGCATCCAGTCCTCGATGATCACGCGAATGCGTCCGCCCTTGGGATGAAAGAAAATCAGGCCCGGACCGGCCAGCTCCTGAATGCTGAACAGATCCAGCTCCTGCCCCAGCTTGCGATGATCGCGCTTTTTCGCTTCTTCGAGCTTTGCCAGATACTCGTCCAACTCTTTCTTATTGAAGAACGCCGTCCCATAAATGCGTTGAAGCTGCGCGTTCTTCTCGTCGCCCTTCCAGTACGCTCCGGCGATCGAAAGCAGCTTGAACGCTTTCAGCTTTTTGGTCGACGGCACATGCGGACCGCGGCAAAAGTCGATAAAATCCGGCCCCAGCGTATACTCCGAAAAAATATCACCGGCGCGCTCCGTGATCAGCTCGCACTTCATCGGCTGATCGGCGTAGAGCCTCAGGCCTTCGTTTTTCTCGGTGTACTTGCGCTCGTAGGGAAGGCCGCGGGCCTGGATCTCCCACATTCGCTTTTCGATTTTTTCCAGATCCTCCGGCGTGAAGGCGTCGGGCCGCGCGAAGTCGTAATAAAAACCCGTCTCGATCGGCGGGCCGATCCCGAGCTTCGTCTCGGGAAACAATTCGAGCACCGCGGCCGCCAGCAGATGCGCCGTCGAGTGACGAACCACTTCCAGCGCGTCAGGATTTTTCGCCGTCAGAATCTGTAGCGACGCATCGCCTTCAAACGGGCGATTCAGATCCCACAAATCGCCATTGACACGCGCGACAATCGCATCGTCCGCGAGGCGCTGGCCGATCCGCGCGGCAATATCGATGGGCCGCGCGCCTTCGGAAACACTTTGGACACTGCCATCCGGCAGCGTAATTTGGAGGTTACTCATCTGTGAACTTCAGGTTACCAAACAGAAGCGGCGCGAGCCCTTTCGACAGCAGCGAGGATGTCTGTCCGCATGCTCACGCATGGCGGTTCCGTGCTGAGGCCGAGCGGCAAGGGCAGCGGCGCGTAGTCACCACCCGAACCGCCATGCGTGACAGGTTGCTGAAAAACTCTGCGGGACCGCTCCCGATGGTCGCGGCTCTAAAAAAGCGTGAACGTGGTATCAGCTAACTATAGAGCCGCGACCAGCGGGAGCGGTTGCCTGACCACCTTTTCTTGAACCGCCATGCGTGAAGCATGCGGACCGGGACACTCCACTAGCCACGCGCCGCAAGGTCGTAGCGATCAAGACTCATGACCTTGTTCCACGCAGCCACGAAGTCCTTCACGAACGTCTGCTGCGCGTCGCTCGACGCATAGACTTCCGCGATTGCCCGGAGCTGGGAGTTCGAACCGAAGACGAGATCGACGACGGTGCCCGTCCATTTGAGCTCACCCGACGCCCGATCGCGCCCCTCGAGGACTCCGTCAGCGGACTTCTGCCACTTCGTGTTCATGTCGAGCAGGTTGACGAAGAAGTCATTCGTCAGCGTCCCCGGCCGCTTGGTGAAGACGCCGTGTTTGGACTGCCCGAAGTTCGCATTCAGAGCGCGCATGCCGCCGACCAGAACCGTCATCTCGGGTGCGGTCAGCGTCAGCAACTGTGCCCGATCCACCAGCAGCTCAGCCGCCGATTCTACCTGTCCCTTGCGGAGATAGTTGCGGAACCCGTCCGCGGTCGGCTCCAGCACGGCGAACGAGTGTACATCGGTCTGCTCCTCGGACGCGTCCGTACGCCCAGGCGAAAACGGAACCCTAACGTTGTGGCCGGCCTTCTTCGCCGCTTCCTCGACGGCCGCGCAGCCTCCCAAAACGATCAGGTCCGCCAGCGAAACCTTTTTCCCGAAGTCTTTCCGAATCGCCTCCAGCTTTTCGAGGACCTTCGCCAGTTCGGCCGGCTGATTGACTTCCCAATCCTTTTGCGGCGCGAGGCGAAGGCGTGCCCCGTTGGCGCCGCCGCGCTTGTCGCCGCCGCGGAACGTCGCCGCCGAAGCCCAGGCCGTCGTGACTAGTTGGGAAATAGACAGTCCCGATGCGAGAATCTTAACCTTCAGCGCCGCAACGTCCTGCTCGCCGATCAGTGGATGATCGACAGCCGGAACGGGGTCCTGCCACAGCAACGCCTCCGCGGGAACCAGCGGGCCAAGGTACCGCGTAACAGGCCCCATGTCGCGGTGGGTCAGCTTGAACCAAGCCTTGGCAAACGCGTCTGCGAATGCCTCCGGGTTCTTGTGGAAGCGCTTCGA
>JBEKOZ010000604.1:0-3705 GCA_049521275.1 Bryobacteraceae bacterium
CACGATGATCAGTTCGGCGATCTCGCCGTCTTCAGCCGTGACGTAGCGCACCGTGACGCGAACCTTCGCCTTCAATTTGCCTTCGCATTTCGTGTCCGGCGTGACGCGAAATTCGCGCTTTTCGGTCTTTCCCAGCACCACCCGCGAAACCGTGATTTTATCCGCCGTCGCCTCGATCACGGTGCCCGCAAAAAACGTATCGGGCTTCGGCTCTTCTGTTTTTTTCTCGACAGGATCCTGCGGGCGCGCCATCACGCCCAGCGGCGCTACGGAGAGCCACAGAGGAAAAAACCAGATCGCCAAGACGCGCGGCACTGACACTAGAATACTTGAACTCGTGCGAAACTGCGCACCCGGTCATGAAGCTTATTTCATTTCAAAGCACCAGCACGGGGTGGTACAGATGAGGCAGCCGCGCCTCGCCGATCGCGATCAGATCCCCTTCGGAATTCACCGCCTTGACGAACCGCGTCCCCGCGCGCGGACGAAACGGAGAGACACGAAAATCCCGGCCGTTGCGGATCTGCCCCGCGGTGATCGCATCCACTGTTTCCGCCGGAAATTCCGGCAGCAGATGAGCGGCCGGCACCAGCGCCTCGGCCAGGCGGCCTTCTTCTGAAAGCGCCGCCAGTTGTTCCAGCGTGCGCGCCGCCTCGATCCTGAAATCGCCCGACGCCGTGCGCCGCAGGTTCTTCAAATAGGCGCCGCAGCCGAGCGCCTGCCCCGCGTCATGCGCGATGCTGCGCAAATACGTCCCGGCCGAGCAGTGGACGCGCACCGCGGCCTCGCACCCGTTCAGGAGAAGAACCTCCAATTCGTAAACCTTCACGGGCACCGCTTTCAACTCCACGGGCTGCTGTTTCCGGACCAGCTCATACGCCGGCGTGCCGCCGATTTTCTTGGCCGACACGGGCGGAGGCATCTGCTCGAACTCGCCGCGGGACCGGTCGAGTGCCGCCTCCACCGCCGCGCGATCCAGCGTCACCACAACCTCCGGCGACGCCGGCTCGCCATCGGCATCGTAGGAATCGGTCGACTGCCCGAAGTGAATCACGCCTTCGTAAATCTTGTCGTTGCGCGTGTAAAACTGCGCCAGGCGCGTGGCGCGGCCGATCACCAGCGGAAGCACCCCCGTCGCCGAAGGATCCAGCGTGCCCAGATGCCCCACCTTGCGCGTGCCGGCGAAGCGGCGCATTTTGTTGACCACATCGTGCGAAGTCCAGCCGCGCGGCTTGTCGACGATAATCACTCCATCCACGTCATCAAGTTAACCACGAGTGAACTGCGCTACGCTGGATTTCAGACCCTCCAGTGGAAGAAGAAGTCCTCGGCAAAGCTTATGACGGCCGCCTCATGCGGAGGCTGGTCCGTTATCTCAAACCGTATCGCGGCGCAGTGGCCGTGTCTCTGTTTTTTCTGCTGCTGCAATCGATCGCCCAGGTTGTGGGGCCGCTGCTGACCAAGCTCGCCATCGACCGCTATCTGGTCAACCCTGCCCATCCCGTGCATTCGCCGCTCGACCGTTGGCTCGCCGCCGGCGTGTGGGCCGGACTCGCGCAGATCTCCGCGCTCTATCTCGCCGCGCTGCTCATCGGTTTCGCCTGCGAGTTCGTCGAAACGTATCTCATGCAGCGCACCGGACAGTTCGCCATGTTCGATCTGCGGCGCGAATTGATGGAACGCCTGCAACAGCTCGACGTCGCCTATTACGACCGCAATCCGGTGGGCCGCCTGATCACGCGCGTCACCACCGACGTCGACGCGCTCAACGAAATGTGGGCGTCCGGCCTGGTCACGATCCTCGGCGATATTCTGGTCGTCGGCTTCGTCGTTCTGGTGATGTTCCGCCTCAGCCCCGGCATGACCGGATTACTGCTGGCCGTGCTCCCTCCCGTGGTGCTGGTCACCGCCGTGTTCCGGCGCACCGTGCAACAAAGCTATCGCCGCACCCGCGTCGCCGTGGCGCGCATCAACACTTATCTTCAGGAACACGTCAACGGCATGGCCGTGCTCCAGCTTTTCAATCGCGAACAACGCAGCCGCGATGAGTTCGCGGCCATCAATCGCGACCACATGGAGGCGTTCAAGGATTCGATCGACGCCTACGGCTGGTTCTACCCAGTGGTGGAATTTCTGGGCATGCTCGCACTTGCCATGCTGCTCGCCTATGGAGGCTATCGCAACCGGCAAGGCGTGCTTTCGCTCGGCGTCCTGGTCGCGTTCTTTCAATATGGATTGCGATTCTTCCGCCCCATTCAGGACCTCAGCGAAAAATACAACATCCTGCAATCGGCCATGGCGGCCAGTGAACGCGTGTTCAAATTGCTCGATACGCCGTCCCATGTCACCTCGCCCGCCGCGCCGCGCGCGTTTCCCGAGGGACCCGTCGCGATTGAGTTCGATCACGTCTGGTTTGCTTATAAGAAGGAAGACTGGGTGCTCCGCGATGTAAGCTTCCGCATCGAGCCGGGCGAGACCGTCGCCGTCGTCGGACACACCGGCGCCGGCAAAACCACGCTCACCAATCTGCTGCTGCGCTTCTACGATATTCAACGCGGCCACATTCGCATCGTGGGACAGACGGCGTCCGTCGAGCTCCACGAGCTCTCTCTCGACGATCTGCGGCGGCACTTCGGAGTCGTACTTCAGGACCCTTATTTATTCACCGGAACCGTCGATTCGAATATCCGGCTCGGAACGGCTTCGATCGGCGACCACGCGGTCCAGGAAGCATCGGCGCAGGTGAATTTGCTGGAGTTCGTCGAATCGCTGCCCGACAAATTTGAGCAGCCCGTGCGCGAGCGCGGCAACGGTTTTTCCACCGGACAAAAACAGCTCATCAGCTTCGCGCGCGCCCTGGCGCACAATCCGCGCTTCCTGATCCTCGACGAAGCCACATCGAGCGTCGACACGGAGACCGAATTTCGCGTGCGCGACGCGCTGGCGCGCATGGTCGAAGGACGCACCTCCCTGGTGATCGCGCACCGGCTTTCCACCATTCAGCGCGCCGACCGCATTTTCGTGATGCACAAAGGCCAGTTGCGCGAAAGCGGCACGCATCAGGAACTGCTCGCGCTGCGCGACGGAATTTATCGCAAGCTGTACGAACTTCAATATAAGGATCAGGAGATCTATGGAAAATCTGAAGTATCCGATCGGGCCGTTCTCGTTCCCAGCGCCGGGAACGGCGGAACAACGGCAAACGTGGATCGCTGAAATCGCCGAAGCTCCCGCGAAATTCCGCGCCGCCGCCGCGGGACTCAACGAGGACCAGATCAACACCCCGTATCGCGACGGCGGATGGACCGGCCGCCAGGTAATTCATCACGTCCCGGACAGCCACATGAATGCGTACATTCGCTTCAAGCTCGCGCTGACGGAAAACGAGCCCACCATCAAGCCCTACGACGAAGCCGCGTGCGCCGAGTTAGCCGACACCCGCGACACGCCGATCGAAATTTCGCTCGCGCTGCTCGAAAATCTGCACGCCCGGTGGGTCTACCTGCTGCGCTCCATGAGCGAATCCGACTTCGCCAAAAAATTCCGCCATCCCGAACTGGGCGTCGTGTCGCTTGAAAGAACCCTGGCGCTCTATGCCTGGCACGGCAAGCATCACGCCGCGCACATCACCTCCTTGCGCAACCGCAAGGGATGGAGTTAACTCACCGCCGCTGAACCATAGAGATCGCTCCCTGTGGTCGCGGG
>JBEKOZ010000605.1:0-3704 GCA_049521275.1 Bryobacteraceae bacterium
ACGTTCTGGATGAAGTCCCAGACGTTGCTGTATTCCTTGGTCGGCAGCCAGTCGTTGGCGCCTACCTGACTGTAGTCGCCTAGCCCGAATTGCGGAAGGCCGCCGTTCAGAGTCGTCGTCGGGTCCAGACCGCCGATACCGATGGCTTTGAATTCGTCGGTCGCGGCGTTGGCCTGGGTGCGCGCGGTCACCAAGCGGCTAAAGGCAATGCGCGATTCCGAAATGATCGAGGGAGTCCAGATGCGGGTATAACCCAACTGCGCGTTACGGCCGAGGTCCTGCTCGCTGCTGCCATAGAAATTGCCGCCATCGAGCGCACCCTGAAACGGAGGTGTGCTGTTCTTCTCCGTATTGGTCCAGCTGATGCTGCCGAAGAGACTGTTCTTATCGTTGATCCGATAGTCCACGCGGCCATCTCCCTGATCCGTCCTTAAGCCGCCGGCAGTGAGCGCGTAGTAGTCATTCGCGGGATAGTTTCCGTTGATCACTGCCTGATTTGGCGCGGGGTAGAGAGAGGCAATCTTCACGGCAGCCGGGTCCATTTCGGTCGGAGGAATTACGTTGCCCGGGAAGGCAGTTCGCGTGCATACCCCCGACGAATTACACGAGGTGCTGTTAGGGTCGAAGATCTGGTTTTGCAATACTCCTGGGGCGATCTGCCCACCCAGCAGGGCGGAGAAATTGCCCGAAACCTCGGCAGGCGTCGGTATCGTCTCAAATTGGCCATACCCAAGGTTCTGAACCACGCCGCCGGCGGTGATGATCTTCGTGCCCTGATAATCGCCGAATATGAACAGTTTGTTCTTGATGATCGGCGCACCGAGGCTGGCGCCGAACTGGTTCTGATTCAGCGGCGGACGCGGTACGCCAGCCAGATTGTTCTCCCAGCGGTTAGCGTCGAGGTCGGTATTCTGGAGATAGTTGAAAAGCGTGCCGTGCAGCGCATTCGTGCCCGATTTGAGAGTGACCTCCACCACGCCGCCGGCCGCCCGCCCGTACTCGGCGTTGTAGCCGTTCGTCAAGACCCGCATTTCGCCGATGGCATCGAGCGACGGCCCGATCACGTACGACGTCTGATTAATGAAGTCGATAACGTTTACGTTGTTATCCACGCCGTTCAACAAGAAGTTATTTTCGCCGGTGGAACGTACGCCGTTGGCGGAAAAACCGCCGTTCTGCGCGTCGCGCGCGCCCGGTTCCGCCACCAGAACGCCCGGGGAAAGCCGGGCCAGATAGGAAAATACCCGCTGGCCGCCCATCGGCAGCTCGCCCACTTCGGCCGCGTTGAGATTTGCGCCTTGAGCAGTATTCTCGGTCTGCAGTAACGGCGCATTTGCGGAGACTTCAACGGACTCACTGACATTGCCGACCGCCAGGACGATCGGAACGCCGATTCGGTCGCCGGCAGTGACCACGACGTTTTCCTGGGCCACGCGCCGGAAACCTTGGGCACTGGCCGTGACGGTATAAATGCCTGGTTTGAGGGCCGGACGTACATACTCGCCGACGGAGTTGGAGGTCACCGTGTAACTGAGATTCGTAGCAACTTCGGTAATGGTGATGGTAGCGCTTGGTACGGCGGCGCCCGATGGATCGGTCACGGTGCCCGCGATCGTACCAAGGTCTCTTTGAGCAAAAGCGGCGACCGTCAACAACAGGCCGAGAATTAGTCCTTTAGCGCATCTCACTTGGTGCATATTTCTCCCCTGGGGCCTCGGACGTTGAGGTATGGGTCAGTCCGATGCTAACGCCCACGTAAGCGTTTACATCGAGAATCTTAGGACAACAAAGAGCTCAAGTCAAGATCTTTTTAAGTTTTCGTTAATTGATTTGTGTTATGTTAAATTCTTCCTATTCTTTCCGTGCTCTTAGCGCTCTACGCGCTCCAGAATCAGCATGGTGCTGTCGAAATCGCCGGCGAGCCGCAAAGTCAGTCCCCGGTTCATCAGCGCCGCGCCGCTGATGGTGTCGCGGCCGTCCGCCAATTTGTTGTCGATGGTTCGAATCCGATAGACGCCCTCCGGGTCGAGGCCGCGGAGGCGGACCGGAGGGACCGGCCTCAGGAACTGCTGGTCTTGGAGAAAAGCGAATAGAACCGCCTGCCGCCCATCTTCGGAAACATACTGATTCGCCGTGAACGGGCCCTCGCGCGGTGAGGCCAGACGGAAGAGGCGGCCCGTTTGCACGGTTTCGCGGATCGTTTTATAGTAGCCGACCATCCGGCCGGCGAGATCGAAATCGGCGTCCGACCAGTGGTTCAGATTGGCGCCGATGCCGAGCGAACCCATCATGGATACCAGAAAGCGGAACTTCAACGGCGTACTGCGTCCGTTCATATTCGGCACGTCGGTGACCCACGCCATCATCACTTTAGGAGCGTAGGCGGCGCTGAAACCGTCCTGGATGCGGAGCCGGTCGAAGGCTTCCGTGTTGTCCGAAGTCCACACCTCGTCCACCCGGCGCAGCATCCCAAAATCCACGCGCCCGCCGCCTCCGGAGCAGGATTCGATTTCGACCCCGGGATGCTTTTCTCTCAGCCGGTCGATAATCGCATACACGTTGTTCACGTACTTCACCCAAATCTCTTTTTGCGCACCGGGAGGAGCCTCCGGCCACCCTGGTTCGCTGAAATTCCGGTTCATGTCCCACTTCAGAAAAGCGATGTGGTTCTTGCTCAGGAGTTGATCCAGTACGCCGAAAATGTGCTCTTTCACATCGTCTCGCGCCATATTCAGGACCAGCTGATTGCGGCCTTCGGTGCGCGGACGACCCAGGAAATGCATGGCCCAATCGGGATGCTGCCGGTAGAGATCGCTGTCCGGGTTCACCATCTCCGGCTCGACCCACAACCCGAACTTCATTCCCAGTTTGTTCACCGCCTCAATCAGCCCACCCAGGCCATTGGGAAACTTCTGCGGATTGACGTACCAGTCTCCGAGCCCCTTATGATCGTCGTTGCGCTGCCCGAACCACCCGTCGTCCATCACGAACAGTTCCACGCCGAGCTTCGCCGCCTTCTCCGCCAAAGCCGTCTGCCCGGCTTCATTGACGTTGAAGGTGGTCGCTTCCCAGGAATTGTAGAGCACCGGCCGCGGATGCGGATTCGCGCGATCCGGCAGAATCTGCTGGCGCAGGAAGCGATGCAGGATGCGGGAGCTTTCGCCGAATCCGCCATCGGTGTAGCCCGCGTAGAACGGGGGCGTGTCCAGAAAGTCGCCGGGCTGCAAAAGGTAAGCGAAGTCGAAATCGTTGTAGCCGGCGGTGACGCTCACCCGTTGGTGGGGCGTTTGTTCCACCACCATTTTCCAGGCGCCGCTCCATCCCAACGCGCCGAACCACACGCGGCCATGCTCTTCATCCGCCGTGCCCATCTCGTCGATGGCGAACCATGGATTCGCTTCATGACTCGTGGTGCCGCGCCGGCTCTCCAGCACCTTCCTTCCGGTGTCGATAGGCTCGCGCGTGAGCTGCGTTTCGCCGGCCCAGCGGCCAGTGAGATAACTGAGCCGGTATTTCTCTCCCGGCGGGAGATACCAAACCGCGGATTGCGCCGACTCGATGGTCACAGGCTGGTTGGTTTTATTTAAGATTCTCACCTGCCTCTGGATCACGTCATTCGAGGGGAACACCACATAGACGACATCCACCAGGAAGTCGTACCCGATATCCTTCAGGTGTACCGTAAGGGTTTCGGGCCCGAGTTC
>JBEKOZ010000606.1:0-6778 GCA_049521275.1 Bryobacteraceae bacterium
GACGAAAATCGAATCGCCTGCGCGCGCACCATCGCGACGCAGCGCTTTGCCGCGAGGCACGGATCCACAGACCATCACGTCGCAATGGAATTTTTCGTCGCGAGCCAGATCGCCGCCCGCGAGCGCGGTACCGGTGCGCTTCGCCAATCGCAGCAGCCCGCGGTAGAAATCCTCGATCCACTTCGTATCCGATGCGGCCATCGCAACCAGACAAAACTTCGGATCGCCGCCCATCGCCGCGATATCGCTCAAACTTCGCGCCAGCGCCCGTTCGCCAATCGACGCCGCGCTCTGCTCACGCGTGAAGTGCACGCCTTCGATCATCTGATCGGTGGTGAACAGAAGTTCTTCGCCTGCCCGAGGACGGAAAATCGCGCAATCGTCACCGATCCCCAACGTCAGATTCTTAGACGGCCAACTGATGCGCCGGAGACGTTCGACCAGCTCCAGCTCATTCATGAAAGACCAGCCCGGACGGCAGCTCTTCGCCGAAGATTTTGTTCATAGCCGCCAGATTGTCGGCGGGCTCCGCGTCCAGGTCCAACCCCGGGAACGCCCGCCGCACCAGGTCCAGCGTGGCCGCGGGCAAATCGCGCGTCGAATCTCCCGTGCGTCGCGCCAGCGCGGCCACGGCGTCCTCCGCCTTCTGGAGTTTCAACAACGGCTCCAGCCATCGCGATACCGTCGACGCGGGCAGCACCTGATTGATCGGCCCGTAGAACAGCTTGCGCGCTCCCAATCGAGCCAAACACCACAGCGCCGTGTCGACGAAATCGCCCTTGGCGATGCGCGCGACCAGTTCCTCTCCCAACTGCGTTTTCGTCTGGATCGGCAGAAATTCCAGGCTCGCCGCCGCGCGCCACATCTCCCGCAGCAAGCTGGGATTCACGCGCGGACGCTTGGCCGACCTCGGCAACAGGGTGGGCGACAGCCTCTGAAACACGTCGGTCTGCTGATTCTTGTTCAGCCCTCCCGCCACGCGCCCCCAGAAAATCCACCATTCGATTTCGTTCTGCACGTGATTCGGAAATTGGAGCCCGCTCGCGTAAACCCGCCGCGCCTGCTCGATGCGATAATCGTCGCCGGCAAATCCAAATCCCGGGCGCAGACAAAATCCGCACAAATTCAACCAACGAAGTTCATGCGCCGCGCTGCGCTTCCGCCCGTCCGCCAATTCGATCAGCACATCGGCCAGCCTGCGGATCGCCGACAACGGCCACGAATTTCGCCCCAATCCCAGCCCCTGTTCGAGCTTCGCCGGTAATTCCTCCGGCGCGGCATCCCCTGAAAATACCGCCGGAATCATCGCCAGGGCATTCGACAGTACCTCGTCGCCGATCACGGCCGCCGGACGCGACAGTGGCTGCGCCGCTGTCTTGCGCAGCTCGAATTGCAATCGCCAGCGGTGATCCGTCTCCTTCGAGTCCGCCCAGATTTCGAGCGTGCCCACCTCTGTCAACCGCGCCCCCAGTTTGATCGGCACCAACCGCTCGCCGGCTTTGCCGAAGCGCAACACTGCGTGCAGCGGAGCGTGTAGGTGCAATTCCGCCAGCTCCTCCGCCGAGAATTCCACCACGTCGCCCGACCGGTCCTCAGTGCGCGTCCGAGAGCTGTAAAGCTGGAAGGACACCGGCTTATTGGCGAGCACATGCAAACTCCCCGGATCGATTTCAATGGTCGAGCCCTCTTCGGTCCCGCGCGGAACCAGGCACATCGCCCGCAACATCGTATGATCCGCACCGCCGAGGCCGATGAAATAGGCGCGCGGCAAACCCCCGCGAACCAGCAAGCCCGCGCCGGTCTTGCGAACGTAGGAATAATACGCCGCGCCCACGGCCACCGCCAGGTCCAGATCGCGATTCTCGAAAATCAACGGGCGCCGGCCGTACCAGTGCTCCATCACGTCGGCCACGCGCTGCCGCAGAATTTCGGGAATGAAGAATCCGCCGTTGAACAGAATCGCATCCGGCCGCGCATCGCCCGCGCTCGCGAGGAACGCAGCCAGATGGCGCGTCACCGCCGGATCGGAAACCAGCGGCAGCCCCAGTTCGCGATACAGGCTTTTGTCTTCGTCTTTCGGCCTATCCGTCAACTCGCAGCCTGGCAGAAATCCGTCCAGCGCCAGCTCCAGCACTTCGTCGCGCGTAATCTCCGTCTTCAGCGTCCCGCCCACCAGCGACGACCCGCCGCCCAGCACCGTAATTTCGACGCTTTTCAAATTCGGGTCCGATAGCAGCCGCTCCTTGGCCGATGCGCATTGCCGCCGCAACCCGCTCCGCTGCCGGATCGACAGCGTCTTCGCGAGCTTCGCCTCGACCAGCCATCCCAGCGTCAGGTCCAGATTGTCTCCGCCCAGCAGCAGATGTTTTCCCACCGCCGTGCGCGTAAAATCGACACGGTCGTTGTCGCGCGAAACGCGGATCAGGGTGAAGTCGCTGGTGCCGCCGCCGACGTCGCACACCAGCACGATCTGCCCGTCGAACAAGGTTTTCTGCGACCGCGCCAGGTCGTTCGCGATCCACGAATAGAATGCCGCCGCCGGCTCTTCGAGCAACGTCAGTTGCTCGATTCCCGCCTCCCGTGCCGCCGCGACGGTCAATTCCCGAGCCTCTTCGTCGAAGCTCGCCGGCACCGTCAATACCACGTTCTGTTCGCCCAGTTTCGATCCCTGCTGTTTCTCCCACGCTTCCGCCAGATGCTTAAGAATTCTCGCCGACACGTCGACCGGCGATAAAACCCGTCCGCCTTCCTGCGCGTCCCACGGCAGAATTTTCGCCGTCCGATCCACCGCAGGATTGGATAGCCAGCTTTTCGCGGAATGGATGGATTTGGTCGGCACCAGCGCGCCCTGCTCCCGCGCGTACACGCCGACATATTCCTGATCGCCTAAATAAAGGAACGACGGCAGCGTTCGCCGAGCCTCCACGCGCCCCTGCGCCACGGTTTGCGGGACATCCAACACCTGAATCGCGGGAAAATCCGTCTCCTCCGCTTCCTTTGTATCGATGAACGCCAGCGCTGAATTGGTGGTGCCGAGATCGATTCCGACGTTCATGCTACTCGACTTCGATTTCCGCGGGCGCCAGAATATTACCCGGAGGCAGTGCCGGCAGGTCGACCTTTTCCGCCCTCCAACCCTTGTGCCGCAGCAGCCCGCCCGGAGCCTTGCCGCTCGGCGGAACGTTCCCCACCAGCTTCACCGACGCCGCCTGAAGCCCGTCCGTCTTGGTGAAATCGCCCTCCACGCCGTCGATCACCGGCTGCAATTTCAGATATTGCTCCAGCGCCTGCCGCGATTGTTGCTGCACATCGCGCACCGCCGCGCCCACCTGTTCGTCCGAATACCCGGAAATGTCTTCCATCAGAAAATCCACCAGCCGCGCGTCGCGTTGCAGGACGGAAAGAATCTGCACCGCGCCGTCGGCCGGTCCCGATTGGGGCTTGGGCGCGGGCGAAGGCTTGATCGGGATCACCTTCGAATAGCCGAAAGCCTGCGCGACATTCGCCGGCAGCACGCCGCTGAAAAGGATGGAGAAGAAACTACGAAATGCCAGTGAAATTCGATTCAAGAGTGTACCTATTGTTATTTTAGCTGCGCGACCCCGGCACCACGGCCGCCTCGCGCAATTTCGTCAATTCCCGGCGCGCGATGTTGGCCCAGTGGCTCCCCGGATCGAGCTTCAGATAATTCGTCCAATGCTGCATGGTCTGATTGGAGCCCTGATACAGCAGCGCAAGATTGTAGTGCGCGTCGGCATAATTGGGCGCAATGCGCAGCGCCGCCTGATAATGCTCCACGGCCTTGGCGCGGTCCCCGCGCTCGTCGTACAAATTCGCCAGATCGAAATGCGCCAGCGCGTACTGCGGATCCACTTCCAGAGCCTTTTCGTAAAATCCCTTCGCCCGCGCGAAGTCCCTGCCGTTGAAGTGAATCGTACCCAGGTTCACCAGCGCGCCCGCCGAATTCGGGTCCAGCTCAATGGCCTTCTCATACGCCTCGACCACGTTTTCGATGGGCGACCCCGTCTGCTCCAATTCCAATCCGCGCTGAAACCATCGCTCCGCGCTTACTCGCCGCTCGCGCTCCTCGACCGCCAGATCCTTCGCCGGAAACTCCAGCAGCCGCCGCAATTCCACCTGGTCGAAGTTCAGCAGCAACTGCCCGGACTCGGCGTCCATCGCCTTGCCGTCGATCTCCACCCGGACCTTCTTGCCGTCGGCGAACAGCTTAAGCTCGGTAAGAGGATTCTCGATGTGCCGCAGCTTCTTCTTCAGCGCCGTAAGCGCGCGCCGGATCTGTAACGGCCGCACGCGATCGCTCCGCAGCTTGGCCAAGGTGCGCAGCGCCAGCAATTCCAGAAATGTAAAAACGCTGTGATGCGCAACCAGCTTCTGATCTTCCCAACTCTTCAGTTGCCGCTCGGAAATACCGACGAGGCGTCGCGCCTCTTCACGCGTATACGCTTGCTTGGCGGCTGGACCAGACACTGATAATAAATGTTATCAATTCCCGGGCGATTTCCAGTGCCAGAGGCGTCCTTAGGGCTTCTCAAACAGACTGATCCCCGCCACTCCCGCCGCCCCAGCTTCCACACAATCCGCCGCGTTTTCCGCCGTGATCCCGCCGAGCGCCAACACCGGGATCTTCACCGCGCGCGCGACCCTGCACAACTCGTCCAACCCCCGCGGCGCCAGATCCGACGTTTTCGATCGCGGAGAAAATATCGGCCCGAAAAAAACATAATTGGCCCCTTCCTTCTCCGCGCGCGACACCTCTTCCATCGTGTGACACGAAACTCCAATCAGAAATCCCGGGGGCGTGATGCGACGCCAGTCCGATGGCGCAATCGATCTCGCCGGGAGATGCACCCCCGCCGCTCCAGCGGCAAGCGCAACATCCACGCGTGTATTGACCAGAATCTTCGCGCCATGTGGATTCGGCAGCGCCATCACAGCGCGAACCAGATCCATCAGCTCGCGGGCAGACATTTCCTTGTCGCGAATCTGCACCCAATCGACGCCGCCGGAGAGCAACAGGCTCTCCACCGATTGCAATTTCCGGTCCGTGATTGAGCACCGTAAAAAGTTCTTGACCTGCAAGACGACATTACAGCATAGCGGCGCTCGCGGCGTTCTATAATGGACCGGTTGAAGCTCGCGGTCGTCACAACGTTGCTGGCAAGCTTGGCGCTATTGGCCGGCTCCGTGCGACTGGTGTCGGCGGCGGACGTCACCGTCGGCACGGCCACCGCGCAACCCGGACAGAAAGCCACCGGATTCATTCAGGTGGCAGCCGGAGTGGATGCGGGCACCAGCATCCCGGTGATTGTCATCCATGGCGTGAAGCCCGGACCTAAACTGGCGGTGGTCGCCGGTTCCCATGGGACCGAGTATGCTTCGATCATCGCTCTCGAGAAGCTGGCCGAAGCGATCGACCCCGCCAACATTTCCGGGACGCTGATCATCGTGCCGCTCATCAATCTGGCGTCCTTTGCGCAGAAGGTTCCGCATCTCAATCCGGTCGACGGCAAGAACATGAACCGCATGTATCCAGGTAAGGCCGATGGGACGCAGACGGAACGAGCTTCGTGGGCCATTTCGAGGCAGGTGGTCGACAAATGCGACTATCTGATCGACCTTCACGGTGGCGATCTCGACGAGAATCTTCGCCGCTACTCCTATTGGCCGCGAACAGGCAAGGAGCGACTCGATGCGGCCTCGCGCGGAATGGTGCTGGCCTTCGGACTCGACCATATCATCATTCAGAGCAGTCAGGGCACCGCGGCCGCCGGCGCGACCTCCATTTCGCGGTTCGCGGAGGATAGCGGAAAGCCCACGATTATCGCGGAGGCAGGCCACGCGGGCACGACCGACGCCGCGGATATCGACGCTCTCGTCCGTGGATGCGAAAATGTGATGCGTCACCTGAAGATGCTGCCGGGCGCGGTGACGCCGGTCGAGCACCCTGTTTGGCTCGGTCAGCTCACTACCGTCCGCAGCGATCATGACGGCATCTTCTATCCTCTTGTGGTTCCGGAAGCGTACGTCCAGCAGGGCATGATCATCGGCTATGTGACGGACTATTTCGGAAACAAACTTGCGGATGTGACCGCTCCCCTATCGGGCGTCGTCACTTATATTTGTTCGGTCCCTTCCATGAAGAAAGGCGACACCGTCGCCAACATCGGGGAAATCGCAGCGGCTCCGTAAACGTGAATGATCCTTTCGACCTCGAGCGTTTCGTGAGCGCGCAGAATCCGGTGTACGCGCAGGTATGCAAGGAATTGCGCAACGGCCGGAAACAGGGGCACTGGATGTGGTTTATCTTCCCGCAGCTTCGTGGCCTGGGTTCGAGCCAACTGGCGACGGCGTTTGGAATCTCTTCGCGGCAGGAGGCGGAGGCGTACTTGAACCATTCGATTCTCGGACCGCGCCTGTGGGAGTGCACCCGCCTGGTGAACCGGTGGAGGGGCGCTCGATTGACCGCATTTTCGGCTATCCTGACGACCTGAAGTTCAGATCGTCGATGAGTTTGTTCGCAAGCGTCGCATCCGATAATCAGATTTTCAAGGACGCTTTGCAAAAATACTTCGGGGGCGAACCCGATCCCCTCACGTTAGAACGGCTTTGACGATACCGGCCAACGTCCGACCGCCCGCCGGCGCGCGCCGCCAGGTCGTCGCGTTCGGGATGACGCTCGCGTTCCTCTCCTATCTCGACCGCGCCTGTATCAGCCAGGCCGCTCCCATGATCGTGCGCGATCTTCATTTCAACACCA
>JBEKOZ010000607.1:0-3690 GCA_049521275.1 Bryobacteraceae bacterium
GGGCCAACTCGGCGTCAATACCAGCGCTTCATCGCCGGGGTCGACCATGCACCGGAGGCCGACGCTCAGCGCCTGCACGCCCGACGCGGTGACCGTGATCTCCGTCGCAGGATCGAGCTCCACGCCGTGCAGCTCCGCGTAATATCGCGCCAGAGATTTGCGCAGCGAAGGCAGACCCGCGTTCTCCGTATAATACGTGAAGCCGTCGGCCATCGCCTTCTGCGCGGCCCGTTTGATAAATTCGGGCGTGGGGAGATTCGATTCGCCGAAATAAAGTTTGAGGACGCCCTCCATCCCCATGGCGATTTCGGCCAGTTCACGAATCCGCGAATGAGGGACGGCCAAGGCCGACTGGGCGACAGTAGCGGGCATCAGTTCGGAGCGTGCCCCGCGTATTCCATCTCGCGCAGCGCCGCCGCGCGCGCCCGCCGCTTCCGGATTTGATAGATCACAATCATCGCCACGATCGATCCCAGCCCCGCCATCAGCATGTCTTCCTGCGAATCCCAAATGTCGCCCTGCATGCCGACGAATTCCTCCAGACGCTGCGGGGTCAGGAGCGACGCCGACCCTGCTTCCATCATCTCGTAGATCGCGCTGAAGGACAGCGTCGCCTCAATCGGCAGGTAGTAACGCCACATGCCCTTGACGCGCGCCGAGCGCATGAACACTTCCTGAAACGGATAACTGAGCAGCAGCCCGAAGGAGAAATGCGCCACCCGGTCGTAATGATTTCGCTGGGTGTGCAGCAGGCCTTTCATCCACTCGCCCAGCGGAACGTCGGAGTATTTGTAGTGCGCTCCGAATTCATGCACGGCGAGGTAAATCAGGATTAAAAGATAGGAGAGATCCGACAGAGGCAGCTTGCGGTAGGCCCAGATCATCACCGGGACCAGGCAGAATACCAGCGTATTTTCGAGCGCCCAATCGAATACGGTGTCCGGATGATAGGCCGCCAGCAGAAATACCGCGACCACTCCCACACAGATCCAATGCAGGAACCGGTTTTGGCGGAAAGGCAGGCACGACGCGGTGGAAGCGGTGGTCAAAAGGGAATTAGACAACGGATCGGGGGTCGACCGCAACTTATCTTTTGGTACTGGTCAGCCCCGTCGGTCCTTGGCCCCCATCAGTTCTTCGATATTCACCAGATCCGTCGGGTAATTCCCGGTGTAACAGGCGTAGCAGAAATCCTGCGTGGTATCGGCGACGGCTTCGCGGAGCGCGCCCAGCGACAGGTACGCGAGCGAATCCGCCTCGACGAACCTGCGAATCTCTTCGATGCTGTTGTTGGCCGCGATCAGCTCCGCCAGGTTCGGCGTATCGACCCCGTAAAAGCACGGCGACACGGTCGGCGGACAGGAAATTCTCAAATGCACCTCGCGAGCGCCCGCGCCGCGCACCATGCGCACGATCTTGCGGCTGGTGGTGCCGCGCACCAGCGAATCGTCGACTAAAATGACGCGCTTGCCTTCGAGCAAATGGCGCACCGGATTCAGCTTCAGCTTCACGCCGAAATCGCGAATCGCCTGCGAGGGCTCAATGAAGGTGCGGCCCACATAATGATTGCGAATCAGCGCCTGGCGGAAGGGAATATCAGCCTCCGCCGCGTAGCCGATGGCGGCAGCCACGCCCGAATCGGGGACCGGCACCACCACGTCCGCATCCACCGGACTCTCGATCGCCAGCAGCCTTCCCAGCATCTCCCGCGAATGCTGCACCGGACGCCCGAACACAATCGAATCGGGGCGTGAAAAGTACACGTGCTCGAACACGCAATGCGCGTGGTCGCGGACCGGAGCGTAGCGTTCGCGCGTCATTCCCTCCGGGCCGACAATCACCATCTCGCCCGGCTCGACGTCGCCTAAATACACGGCGTCGATTAAGTCGAACGCGCAGGTTTCTGAAGCGAATACGTAGCAGGTGCGGCCGCCCGAAAGTTCCATCTGCCCGAAGGCGAGGGGCCGGAAGCCATGCGGGTCGCGCGCGATCAGCACCCGGTCGCCGGCGAGAAACACCAATGAAAATGCGCCTTCGAGCTGCAAGAGCGCCTCGCGCAAGGCCCCCGCGAGGGTCCTCTCCCGCGACCGCGCGACCAAATGCAGAATCACTTCCGTATCGCTCGAGGCCTGGAAAATCGATCCTTCCCGTTCGAGTTCGCGGCGCAGTTCTCCGGCATTGGTGATGTTGCCGTTGTGCGCGACGGCGACGTTCCCTTTGTTGCACGCGACCGAAAACGGCTGGGCGTTCAGCAAGACCGTATCGCCCGCGGTCGAGTACCTGGTATGCCCGATCGCGGCTTCTCCGGGCAATCCTCCCAGCACTTCCGGCGTGAAAATTTCCGCCACGTGGCCCAGGCTCTTATGGCAAAAAATCTCGCGGCCGTTGCTCGAAGCGATCCCGGCGCTCTCCTGGCCCCGATGCTGCAAGGCGTAGAGCCCGAGATAGGTTAAATTCGCGGCCTCCGGGTGCCCATAGATGGCAAAAACCCCGCATTCGTCGTGGAATTTATCAAACATGGATCTCCGATTGGAGCAGAGTTTCGAGCGCGCTTTCCCGCGCCTCACGCATCGTATCGACCGCGCAATCGACCATCGTCACCGAATTGTGATCGATTCGCAACTTCTCCTTCATTGTAACGCCGATCCGCACGGCCTCGACATGGTTTTCCCGGGCAATCCGCTCGACGACCTCCGGAACGGCTGTAGAAACCAGAATCCGAGAAGGTCCCTCGTGAAACAGATCCATCTCCGCCCGCTCACCAGTGAGCTCCACCGCCGCGCCGATCCCGCTCGCGCAGCATTCCGCCAGCGCGACGGCCAAACCTCCATCCGATAAATCGTGTGCCGATTCCACGTGCCCGCCGACCACCATCTCCCGAATCGCCGCCTGGACGAACTTCTCGTATTCCATGTCGAGCGCGGGCGGCAATCCCCACATTTTTCCCAAGACCACTTTGGCGTACTGCGTCCCACCGAAGCGCGTCAGGTCCGACGACCCAAGCCCGCCGACCAGCATTACCGTCCGGCCTTCGTTCTTGAACGGAATCGTCATCGGGCGGGTGGTTTTCATGAGGCCGACGATCCCCATCACCGGCGATGGCCAGATCGCCTCGCCCAGCGTCTCGTTGTACAGGCTGACATTGCCGCCCGTGATGGGCGTGTCGAAGAAGCGGCACGCTTCGCCGATGCCTTCGATCGACTCGACCAGTTGCGCCATAATTTCCGGCCGCTCCGGATTCCCGAAATTCAAATTATTCGTCGCCGCCACCGGCAGCGCTCCGACGGTCGACAAATTCCGGCAGCACTCGGCGACAATCAACCGCGCGCCCTCCCTGGGCGACAGCGCGCAATAGCGGGCATTTCCGTCCAGAGACATTGCGATGCTCGTCTCCGTCTCTTTAATCCGAACAATGGCCGCATCGCCGCCCGGTCCTTCCAACGTGTTGGTCCGAACCGTGTAATCATACTGCTGCCAGATCCACCGTTTCGAGCAAACATCTCCCGATGCGAGAATCGCCAGCAAGGCCTTTTCTGTATCAACAGCCGAAAACGCCGGGGGCGTCATCGGCGCGGGCCGGTAAGGCGCCACATCATGCGGCCGATCGTACAGCGGAGCTTCGTCCGCCAGTTCCCGATTGGGGATCTCCGCGACAATCTCGCCGTGATTCCGCACCCGCAGCATCCCGTC
>JBEKOZ010000608.1:0-3689 GCA_049521275.1 Bryobacteraceae bacterium
GTCGACATCGCCTTTGTTCATCAGGTAGGACTTGAAAATATTGTCGCCGCCCCAAACGATTTCTTTTTTCGCGAGCGAGTCCTGGAGCGAATCGACGCATGGCAGCGGGTCGACCTCGATGCGCACCAGGCGGCGCGCTTCTTCAACCAGATAGCGGTCGGCGTGGGCGAGCAGCACCACCGCCTCTTCACCATGCGCGGTGATTTCGTCGGCGAGAAACGGCTGGTCGTTGAGGATCAGCGCGACGTAATTGGCGCCGGGGATGTCCTTCGCGGTGACGATGGTGAATTCATCCCACGGCACGCCGGGCTCGAAAAAGATGCCGCGAATTTTTCCACGGCGGGCGGGGTTGCGCACGGTCGCGCCGTGGAGCATGCCGGGAAATTGCAGATCGTCGACGTACTGCGCCTGGCCGGTGACTTTGCGCGCGCCCTCCTTGCGGGGCACCGATTTTCCGATCAGCGAGTTGGGGTTGGTCCCTATCTAGACATCGTACACGGTGGGGCGAAAGCCGGGACAGAGTGGTCAGTCCCGGTTTTCGCGTCGGTGAGGAAAATTACTTTTTCTCGGTGAAATCCGCGGTCACGCCGTCGATCTCTTCGATATGGAGATGGACCGCCTTGCGATCCTCTGCCTGCGACTCCGGGATTTCAAATCGCGCGCCCATCATGCGGTCGAGGCGCTGATGCGGCGCGATTTTGTCCCTGATGCCCAGCACGTCGTTGAATTTCGGCCCCAGGATCGGGTTGTACTTGAACACGTTCTCGATGTCCGATTTGGACACGGTCATGCCGTCGAGCGTCTCGCCCGATGCGGGGTCGAGCGTGAGGCTGGCGCCCTTCATCACGAACGGAACGTCGGAGGGATCGGTCACCCGGAAATCGACGATCACCAGCGAGGCGACCTGCGAAAGGGGCAGCACGCGGACCTTTAGAATCGAGCCGGTCAGCTCCAGATGATTCCCTTTGGTGCCGATCAACACCATGCCGATACCGATGCCGACGACGGCCAGGCCTATCAGCAGGGAGATCCAGAATTGCTTGCTCACAGAGTCTCGATAATGCGCATGATTTCCCGCATCGAGGCGTGCGATGCGGCCACCTGGCCATCGCCGAAGATGTGCGTCTCCAACTCGAACCGGCCCGTGTAGCCGTCCTTTTGCATCCGGGCGAAAATCGCGCCCCAATCCAGGTGCTCGGGATAATCGAGCACGCTCTTGCCCTTCAGGTGCACGTTCAGGATGCGATGTTTCGGCAGCGCGTCGTAGCCGTCGGGATACGGCTTCTCGCCCAGAGGCCCGCCGTTCAGCGAATCCCAATTGATGGCCAGCGCTTTCTCCGGCAGCAGCTTCATGAATTTCGCGGTTTCGGCGCAGGTGCCGACGTTTTGCGACGCTTCATTCTCGATCAGCATCCGCAGCCCTTCTTTTTCGGTGATCTTCGCCATTTCGCCGACGTGGTCGGCCACGCGCTGGAACACCGTCTCCGGCTCGGCGACGCGCGAGAAGGAGAACACGCGCAGCATGGTGCAATCGAAGGCGTGGCAGCAGCGGATCGCCTTGCGCAGCTCCTCCATGCGGCCGTCGAACTGAGCCTGGTCGCGCGCGATGCGCTGCTGGCGGGCGTCGGGCGGCTCCGGCGTGCGGCGCGCCGGCTCGGTTCCGGGCAATCCATATTTCAACAGCGGCGTGTCGAGAAACGAAATGCGGATGCCGGCTTCTTTGAACTCAGCGCGCGCGGCGGCGAGCTGGTCCGGCTCCATGGTGTGATACGACTGCTTCCCGCCGGGCACGGCGCGCAGGGAGAGCCACTGCATGCCGAAGGTCTTGGCGAACTGAATCGCCTCGGCGGGCGACCTGGCGATTTCGTCGGAGATGGCGCTGACGCGCGTGCGGTCGACCTTCGGCGCATTGGACGTCGCGCCGTGCAAGGCCAGGGCCGCGCTCGCGCCTAAGCCCGCGCCTAAGAAGGTCCTGCGATTCAACGTGGAAATGGACATGAGATCAGTCACCGAGCAGCTTTCCGTAAGTCTGTAAACTTTGAACGTTATCACAAACCGCCTTGATCGCGGCGGTCAGCGGGATCGCCAGCACCAGTCCGATGCCGCCCCATAGCATTCCCCAGAACATCAATGCCAGCGTGACGACCAGGGGGTTCAGATGGACGCGCGCCCCGACGAACTTCGGATACAGCAGATTCAGCGCGAACAGGTGCAGCAGCGCTACGCTGACGCACAGAAAAAGATACAGCGACGGTCCGGTGTGCGTGGGCAGCGCCGCGATCAGCGGAGGAGTCAACGCCAGCGGCAAGCCGATATAGGGGATCAGGCTGAGGAAGCCGCTCAGCGGTCCGGCCACCAGCCAGTAGGGCAGCTTCACGCTGACGAACAGCAGCGAACTACATACGCTCAGAAACACGCCAAGCAGAAAATTTCCGACCACGTAGGCGCGCACCATCTCCGCGACACTGGCCAGCGCGCGGCCGGCCACATGACGATCGGCGCCGTCGAACAGGTACAGCACGCGGGTGCGGATATGGTCGCCCCAGCTCAACTGGAAATAAACCAGGAACGGGACGAAGCTCGCCATCAGCAGCACGTTGTAAAAGGACTGGAAATAGGCGTAGGCGTAGTTGACGAGCGGCGTCGGCTCCGGGCGCACGCGCACTTCCTGAATGGCGGGCGCGGGCGCCGGTTCCGGTTTTTTCTTTTTATTACTGCCGCTGCGCGCCGCGGCTTCCCGCTCGGCCTGTTGCGTCTCTTCCTGAAAACGCTTGGGCATCAGCGTGCGATAGGCGCTCTTCTCCAGGTTATCCATGGTCCCGGTCGCGCCGTCCACCAGGGCGTTGATGCGTTCGCCATATGCGGGCAGATCGTTCAACATCGCCCGGCCCTCGGTATAAATTCCGAGCCCGGCAAGATAGAGGAACATCAGCCCCAGGCTGCAAACCACGAAGCTGGCGAGGCCGCGCGGCATTTTCAGCTTCATGAAGAACAGCACCGCGGGGTCGAGGAGAAAGGCAATGATCGCCGCGATGATCACGGTGATGATGAACAGGCGGCCGTAATACAGTAGCGCGATGGCCATGCCGAGCGCCAGAATCCCGACGCCTCGGGAGGCGGGCCGGCGAGCGGTGGTGACCACTGGAGTCAGCAAAGCGAAGACCTTTATCTAACTATAATTAATAGACGCGTGGAGGACTACAAAAATACAGGGAAAGGGCGTATTCTCGCCCTCGATTTGGGCAAAAAGCGCATTGGATTGGCGTTGAGCGATCCTCTGGGAATCACCGCGCAGGGTCTTCCGACGCTCGAACGGACCAATCTCCGCGAGGATATGGCCGCGCTCGCCCGCCTGGTGGAAGATAGGCAAGTAACGCTTTTGCTGATGGGGAATCCAATTCACATGAGCGGGCATGAGGGCCGGCAGGCTGCTTACGTTCACGAATTCGCGGAGCGGCTGGCCAGGCACACCGGCGTCGCTCTGAAATATTGGGATGAGCGCCTGACCACCGTCGAAGCGCATCGCGTGCTGCGGTCGAGCGGCATCGGAATCGAGAAAAGGGCGCGCGCCATCGACAAGCTGTCGGCGGTGATTTTACTCGAGAGTTATCTCGATTCGGGTGCCGAATGGTGACAGAGGATGTGGACAAACGCGTAGAGACCGCTCCCTATGGTCACGGCTCGGAATC
>JBEKOZ010000609.1:0-3686 GCA_049521275.1 Bryobacteraceae bacterium
TCGGAAATCGCGTTTAAACGCGTTCCAGGGGCCAGGAAACGGAAATCGCGAAAAGACACCCGGAATCGCGCTAGGGGTGATAACGCCGCGTCGCGGCCAGAATAGCACGGTAACGTTATCTCTGCGACAGGCCACTAGAGACCTGGTGTGCACGTTGGGTGAAGATTCGCCCTCTCGAAATGCTTGCCGCCAATAGTGCCGCATAAAGCGGATCCAAGGGCAGGCGGTAGCGGTTGTTTTCTGAATTGGAAAGGAGATTGACTACCGCGGTCAGAAACGCAATATTAAACAGCACGAAGGCGAGCACGCCGGACCGGGGATTCCATCCGGATTCCGAGACCGCGGTCCATAGCCGCGATACATTGATCAGGAACAACAGCGGCAATCCGACCATCAGAAATATGCCGACGTTGAGGAATGCCCAGTGCTTGTGCGTCTTTGCGCGGGACAAATAATCGGTCCACTCGCCGAAAAAGATCCGGTTGAACCAGCGGTCGAAGGAGCGAATCCGCGAACGATTCTGGCTCAAAAAAACAAAATCGCCCGTGGGTAGAAAGTAAGAATACCAGGCGTCCATCAGCGATCGCAGATACGCGACCGGGTAGTGCCGCAGGACTTGTTTTGCGTCCGAAATAAAGTAAGGATGAACCGCCAGGTAGCCCAGGTTGTTGTAATTGACGCGGCCAGTCGAATCGCGAACCTGATCGAGGACAGGAATGCCGGTGGGCGGAGGGAGGCGCACCATACTTTGAAACGCGGAGATCGGACTATATTGGGAGGTCAGTCCGACGGTGGAGAGAATGTGCTGGTCCACCAAACGCCGATGTTCCTCTCCGGTTAGACAACCGAGCGTGAGATTTTGGGCGTTGAATCCCATCCAGGTGCTGGCATTAAACGTTCCGAAGACGATCAGATTCTTGACGTACAGACCGAGGCAGAGCGCAAACGGCACGGCCGCCGCGACAAGAATCATCCGCCGGCGGCCCTTCAGCAGCCAAATGGTGAAGGCCATCAGTGCGACGAGCCATCCTAACTGGAAAAGCGCTCGCAAGTAAACCAGCGCCCCGAGTGCGAAAAAGAAAATACTCGCGACCAGCAGTCCTGGAGTCACAAGCAAGCGCTGGAATAATACGGCGGCGGCACAAAGAACGGCCATCAGGACGTATTCGTACATCAGCAGGTTTTCAAAAAGGACGACGCCGGGGCTCACCAGGAATATCGCCGCGACAACCACGGCAACAGGCGCTACGGCGCCCAGAATCCGCATCAGTCGGTAGAGGGTAAAACAAAGGCTCACTCCCAGCAGCAGATAGATGGCGTGGAGGGCGCCGGCAAAATGTTCGGGAAATAACTTAAGGATGACGCCGATACTCAGATTGAAGGCGGGAGGCTGCATGTGCAGATAGAAAAGCGTCTCGATCATCCGCGTTCTGAGCAATAAGGGGTCGGCATTTTGGTAGAACATCTCGATCGGGCGCGCGTCGAAACGAATTCCAGCGGCAAAGTAAGCGATGCGCGATACGATGAAAATTCCGAGGAGAAACAGGTAAGGCCGCCAACTGTCTCGCGGCTCCTGATTGTCCGATGCGGTTATCGAGTCTTGCCGCCGACCCGGAAGTCGGCACAATGCCCGGAGATCAGCCATGTGCCGATGATAGATCGCCACGGCGCTTTTTGTCATGCGGTGAAGAACGGTATTGCGGTGTGTTCCGCTCCGCTCTACCGGAATCCGTACCGAAGCGGTACCACCGCGAACCGTTCGATGAACCGCTGTTTCCTTTCCTGTGGCTGCGGGTTGAACAACTGGTCGGCGAAATGGTGAAAGGGTACCGCGAGGCTCGCGGGCATCTGCGCCTCGCGGATCGACTTCGTGACGCTGACATAGTCCGAAGAAAACGAAGCCGCCACCGGAAGCCCCACCATTTTCTCGATCTCTTCAACGGTGAGTTCCATTCGTTTCGTCACCCGGTTCAGCAGCAGGGATACCCGGTCCTCCAGCTCGAGCCGGCGGAATAACGCGGCCTTCTGGCGTGCCAACCGCAATGCCGGAAGTTCGGGGGTGGTGACCAGAAAAATGCGGCTTGCCTCGCGCAACACCGTGAGCGACAACTCGTCGAAGGTGTCGGGCAGGTCGATGTTGACCACACTATAGTTCCGCCGCATAAAATCCAGCAGTTGACCCACCTGTTTGGCCTCCGGAGCGTCGCCCGCCAGCCGCGGCGAGCCCGACAGAAGAAGGTCGATTTCACCCGCGTTCTTTATCAGGTGCCTCCACGATTCGTCATCGAGATTTCCGCTTCGGCTAGCCGCGTCGGCAACCGAGAATTCGTGCTCCACGTTGAATAGAAAACCGGCCACACCGGAGTGGAGGTCAAAATCCGCCAATAGGGCATGCACCTTCGGCATCTTCGCGAAGGCCCTGGTGACGTTGGCCGCTATCGTCGAAGCTCCCGCCCCCGCCTTGGCAGGCGTAAACGCGTAAAACCGGTCCGAGCATCCGCGGTTTATCGGATGTTTTTCCAGATGGCTCGCCACGTCGCTCAACGCTTGCGCGAGTTCCGCCGGCGGGAACGGCGCGATCAGCAGCTCCCGCACGTGCAGGCGTAGCGCCAGCCGGAAGGCGGCGGAATCCGGCGAAGAGTGGATCGCAATTCGTTGCAACTCCGGAAACTCCGCGTCCATGTGGCGGCAGAGCGCCGTCGCAGCTTCGTGATTCTCCAGGCTCAGGAAGACCACCTCGGGAGCCCACGCCCGCGCCAGTCTTCCGAACGTTTCCAGGGCGGGATAATTATCCAGCCGTTTAGTCAGAATCAGGTTAAACTGCGCCGCAACTTCTTCGAATTGCTCGCGCAATGCGAAGTTCGGGCAAATGACAATGCCTCGCATATCCTAGTCTGGCCGCCCGCCAGTTACATTTGGAATCCTTCGTTCTTATAAATTTAGCTAGTATTTCGCCCTATCGCGACCGGTAAAAGCACCCCCGTCGCCCTAAGTAGCCAGCGGTCCGGATCATCGTTTCCCCTGAGAACCGGCACGCGTTATATTCCTCAGGGAGTTTGGTGAGGCGATTACTTGAACTGTGAACTTCTTACTCAGGGAGTCTGTTTAGTCCCGCAATACGCACGGTCGAAAGCGTCGGTCAAGGGCTTGGCGATTGTTGCGATGGTGGCGTCCTCGAACATGTCGTTGTGATGAGCGTCGACATAGAAGTACTCTACCCCGGCAGGACACAGATCGCGCCAACCCAAGCGGGGATCCTCCAGCACTTTCGTCGAGCAGGGATCGGCTCCCGCCAGGAAATGGATCATTGGGAAACGCGCGACCGCCGGCCTGGATCTGCCCGCGTTCGTTCGCGCCGACCGAAACACAGTCCGGAGATGAGTGCCAACGTCCCGCAGCGAGAATTTCGCATGGCCGCCCAGCCAATCTCCCGCTTGACGAAGATAGGATTTCGAACCACGGAGGACTTTCGGATAACCGGGCGCTGGAGTGTCGAACAACACGACGAGGAAAACATTGGCGCCGAAAGCACTCAGACGCTGCGCAACCGCGTAGGCCACTAGTCCGCCCAAGCAGTAACCGCCCAGCGTACAATCCCCACTCGGAATCGCCGAACGGACCAGATCGTAAGCGAGGCTCGCGAAGCGCTCGACCGTTCCTTCCTTTCCCGGGACAAGGTCCGTAAG
>JBEKOZ010000610.1:0-3686 GCA_049521275.1 Bryobacteraceae bacterium
TCGAATTCCAGTACCCGCGGCAACACCGCATCGAGCGCTTGCAAGTATTCCTCATCGCCCGTTTTGTCGGCAAGTTCCACATCGATTTTGCTGCGTTGCTTGTGAAACGGAAAATTCTTCGCGCCGTGCAGGGAAATCGTCAGAACGGTGGGGTCGTGCTCGAAAAAATGCGCCATGCCGTCCCCCTGGTGAACGTCGAGGTCAATCACCGCGGCTCGTTTGGGGCGTAACGAACAAATCGCGCCGGCCTTGGCCTGTTCCATCGTCTCGCCCGGTTTCAAGCGGCCGAAAACATCCACCCAACGGAAGCGCCGATCTTCCAGGTTGTCGCTGGGCGCGTCGATTTGCTCTTCCATCAAAATCGGCAAGCGGATTTGCGGTGAATTGGCCGGATCGGTGCCGTCGAATCCGGCCTGGCTGACGCCGACCACCGTCATGGGATAGCCATTCACCGAAAGCTTTTTCCCAATGACCCCGGGGTTTCCCGCAAAGCGCGTCAGCCAATAGCGGTAGCTGAGCACCACCACCGGATGGCCGCCTTTAACCTGGTCGTCTTCCGGAGAGAGGACACGGCCGAGGGCCGCGCTGACACCGAGCGCCGGGAAATAGCTCCCGGTGACAAGTTGACCGGCGATGCGCTCGGTCCGGCCATCGAAACTCAGGTTCAGGGCCGTGTCCCAGCTGCCAAACATACTGTCGAAGACCTGGTTCTTATCGCGGAAATCGACATACATGGGATAGGAAAGCTTGTACTGGCCTTCGTTCCCGCCGTAGTGGTCGCCGCGCCCCCAGAGCGTGACCAGTTGTTCGGGGTGCTTGACGGGCAGCAAGCGCAGCATCAGCTGATCGATCAGCGTGAAGATGGCGGTGTTGGCGCCGATCCCGAGAGCCAAAGAAAGGAGAGCCACCACCACGAAAACCGGAGACTTCCGGAAGGTGCGCAACGCAAAGCGAAGGTCCGCCGCAAGATTTCGCATGATGCAGGTACTTCATTATAAGGATAAGGTTACAGGCCTTGCGCGGCCAGGATGCCGCTGGTATACTTTTGCCCATTCATGCTCTTTCCTTTCCGGGTCTCGGAACCTCGGCGTGGTTCACTCCGCGCGCGCGGCGTTCGCGGATCATGAGCGTCAACTTCGCTCTCACTTACGCAAACGACCTGTGCCTGGATGGCGCCGGTGCCCAGCTTCAACGACTCCTCGGCACCTACGCAATCGCCCGGCTCCTGGGAGTTCCCTACGTGCATTCGCCGCTCACGCACGTGGGCTATCAGGGCCTGGCGTCGCTCGAGAAGAACGCCGGCTCGGACTATTTGGTCGAGCGATACAACCGCGTCTTCCGGCTGCCGTCGGATCTTGACCTGCCGGCGGACCCGGTGGTCCACATGCTGAACGACGCCGATGTGGAGTCGATCGACAGAATCAAGGCCGAGGCGACCCGCGGTGGGTTCCATCTGGCGCGCGTGGTGTACCCGTACCCGATCACGGATCAGCATCCCGAAGCGTATCGCTGCCTGAAGGCCATTTCCCCGTTCCGCTATCGAGAATCGGAAGTCTTCAGACTCGCCGTGCACGTCAGGCGCGGGGAACTCTTCGCGGTCGACAGTCACCGCATGTTGCCGAACTCCTACTATGTGTCGACCGCGCTGCGGTTTCAGGAGATTCTGCGGAAGCTCGAAATCCCTTGCGTGTGCGAGCTGTACACGGAGGTCGCCACCAAAGCATTCGACGTCACGCCGGATCATCACGGGATCAACCGGCGGATTTCGGCGAACGTCGCGATCCATCCCGCGATGAGCCGTCTGGAGGATTTCGACGCGATCCCGAACCTGGTGCGTTTCGTAAACACGGACCCGATCGACACGCTGCGGCGCATGACCACCGCCGACGCGCTGATCCTCAGCCGTTCATCGTTCAGCTACGTTGCGGCAGTGCTGAGCCAGAATTGCATCGTCCTCTACTACCCGTTCTGGCATTCGCCGATGGAGGACTGGCTGATCACGGGCGAGGACGGATTCCGCGAAGACGCCGTGGTCGAGCGCCTCACTGCGTGGAAGGCCGCGCGACGCATCCGCGCGTGACAGGCAATCGATGCGCTAAGAGCGGTGCGGATGAGTATAATCGACGCATGAAGCCATTCGTCTACATGCTCCTCGCGGCATCCGCGCAGCTCGCGCTGTACGCCGCCTCGAATGATAAACCGTTGCTGCTGCGGCATCCCACCATGAGCCGGACGCAGATCGTCTTCTCATTCGCCAACGACCTTTGGAGTGTCGGGCGCGAAGGCGGCGACGCGATTCGTCTCACCACGGGAGTCGGGGTCGAGTCGGAGCCGGTGTTCTCGCCCGACGGATCGCAGATCGCGTTCACGGGCGAGTACGACGGCAACGTTGATGTGTTCGTCATGCCGGCGTCCGGCGGAACGCCGAAGCGTCTGACGTACCATCCGGGGGCGGATGAAGTCGTGGGTTGGACCCCCGATGGCAAGCAGGTGATGTTCGCGTCGAGCCGCAGCAGCTATGCGGGCTTCCCACGGCTGTTCACGGTTCCCGCGAGCGGCGGCTTCGAGACACAGCTTCCGCTGGACCGCGCGGCCGAAGGCTCCTATTCGCCCGATGGAAGCAGGCTCGCTTACGTTCCCGTCAGCCAATGGCAGCACGCGTGGAAGCGCTATCGCGGAGGACAAACGCGGCCGATATGGGTCGCCCAGCTGGCGGATTCGAGCGTGGTGAAAATCCCGCGTAACAATTCGAACGACTTCAATCCGATGTGGGTGGGCGAGACGATTTACTTCCTCTCCGACCGCAACGGCCCGGTCACGCTGTTTGCCTACGACACCAGATCGAAACAGGTGAGCGAGGTGGTCAAGAACGACGGGCTGGATTTCAAATCCGCCTCGGCGGGACCGGACGGGATTATCTACGAGCAGTTCGGAGCACTGCACATTTATGATCTGAAGACGCATAAGGAGCATGCGGTTGCGGTGAAGCTGGCGGGCGACCTCGCGGAAATCCGCCCGCATTTCCGCAAGCTGGCGGCGAACGAAATTCACGCCGCGGCGGTATCTCCCACCGGCGCCAGGGCGGTGTTCGTCGCGCACGGAGAGATCTTGACAGTCCCGGCCGAGAAGGGCGACATTCGCAACCTGACGAATACCGTGGCGGCGGAGGAGCGCGACCCGGCATGGTCACCGGACGGAAAATCCATCGCCTATTTTTCGGACGCCTCGGGAGAGTATGCGCTGGAGGTCCGCGGCCAGAACGGCCTCGGCGACGCGCGGCGCATCGGCCTGGGAGAGCCCACATTTCCGTATTCGCCGCGCTGGTCGCCCGACAGCAAGAAGATCGCGTACACGGATAAGAAGCTCGATGTCTGGTACCTCGATCTGGAAAAAGGAATGCCGCAGCGGATCGATGCGGATACTTACGCCGGACCGGCGGCGATGAATCCGTCCTGGTCGCCCGACAGCAAATGGATCGCCTACACCAAGAAACTGAAGAGCCATTTGCACGCGGTGTTCGTGTATTCGCTCGACCAGAACAAAACTTTTCAGCTCACCGATGGAATGAGCGACGCGGCGGATGCGGTGTTTGACAAAGACGGGTAGTATCTCTACTTCACGGCCAGCACCGACACCGCCCTGAGCACCGGCTGGCTGGACATGTCGAGCATGCAGCGGCCGGTTTC
>JBEKOZ010000611.1:0-3668 GCA_049521275.1 Bryobacteraceae bacterium
CCACGAAATCGACGAGGCCGGTGCCGATCAGGTTGCGCACGCCTTCGACATCGCTCATGATGCGGGAGACCAGCGCGCCGCTCTTGTTGGCGTCGTAATAAGATACCGACAGGCGCCCGATATGCTGCTGGACTTTGCGGCGCAGCTCCGAGATGAGCCGCTGCGCCGCCTTCGAGAGCAATTGCGTCAACCCGAACGAAGTGACGCCCTGGATCAGCGTCGCGGCCACGACCCCCAGCACAATGGGCCGCAATAATTGCGGCTGATTGCCGTTCATGACCTTGTCGACGAGAGGCTTGGTCGACAGCGGGAGCACCAGTCCGCTGATCCGGTTAATCACCATCAGCACGAACCCAACCGCAAGAATGCCGATCCTCGGCTGCACCATCTCGCGGATGTCCGGCCATAGCTCGCGGAACCTTTCGGACTGGCTGCGTTTCGGTTTTTCAATTTTTTCCGGCACGATCTTTTCAGTGTACAGTGACACGTATGAGTCTCCTTTACGCAGGTACGTCTGGGTTCGCGTACCCGAGCTGGAAACCGGACTTTTATCCCCAGAAGCTGGCTGCGAAAGATTTTCTGAAGCACTACGCCACGCGCCTGAATTCGGTCGAGATCAACTACACTTTCCGCCAGTTGCCGCGAGCGTCCACGCTTGAAAACTGGGTCTCTGCGACGCCTGAAGGATTCGTGTTCGCCTGCAAAGCGCACATGCGCATCACGCACCTGCTGCGCCTGCGCGAATCCGAATTCACGGAGGTGTTTTTCCGCGCGATCGACCCATTGCGGGCGACGCGGCGCCTGGGTCCGGTATTGTTTCAATTGCCGCCGAACTTCAAAGCCGATGTGCCGCTGCTGGCCGCGTTCCTTGAAAAACTGCCGCGCGATATCCGCTATGCGTTTGAGTTTCGCAATAAAACCTGGCTGACCGATGAGGTGATCCGGCTGCTGGAGCAGCACGGGATCGCGCTCTGTCTGGCCGAGTCGGATAAGTTCGAGGTGCCCGAAGTGGTGACGGCGAACTTCGTGTATGTCCGGTTGCGGAAGGAAGACTATTCGGCCGAGGAGCGGGCGGAGATCGCGGGCCGGGTGCAGCGACTTCGCGCGGACGGGCGGGATGTGTTTGTTTTTTTTAAGCACGAGGAGACTCCGGCCGGTGCGGTGTATGCAGAGGAGTTGTTGAAGTCATGAAAGTTTGGGTTTTGGAGTCTGCGGGGCACGGTCCATTTTGCAGTAATCTGGTGGCGAGATGCTGCTCTTAGCCGCGGTCGCCATGGTCGCCATGCCGGATTGGGTTCCGGCGCGGTGGTTTTCGAAAGATCCCGCCACGTTGAAACTGGTGGAATCGACGCCGGTGAACTGTTTATTGATGGAGAAGGCGAACTGGTCGCCGGAGTTCACGCGGGCGGCGGCGGCGCGGGGGATCGCGACGCTGGGGGTGGTCACGGGCAATGCGAATGCGGCGGATATTGCGGCCGAAGCGAAGCGGGCGGGGCTGACAGGCCTGGCGGTGGAGGGATCGCTGAGCGCGGGCAAGGTCGACATGCCGGTGGTGGATCTGACGAATCGGGCGGAGATGAAGTTCGATTCCGACGCGCAGGTGCTGGCGACCAAACAAGGGATGTGGCCGGGCATTCGCGCGGAGCAGGAGGGGCTGATCGCCGCGCCCACCGGGGCTCCGTGGATCGACACGAACACGGGGTTCTTAAGATACGCGCGGGTGTCGACGCACGCGGCGATCTGGATTGCGGAGCGGGTGCCGGCGAAGGCGCATCCGTTGGTGACGGCATATCTGGCGGCGATCGGCGACGCGGGGATGACGGGGGCGCGGTGGGTGCTCGACTTCGACGATCAGTTCGCGCAGGGGTTGTCGAAGGGCGATGCGACGGCGCTCAAGAACTGGGCGCTGATCGTCGAGCACGTGAAGTTTTACGAGGATCATAAAGAGTGGCGCGGGTTTTCGATGCGGTCGACGCTCGCGCTGGTGGAAGCGCCGGAGAGTGGAGCGTTGATTTCCGGAGGCGTGCTGGACATGATGGCGACGAAGCACACGCCGGTGACGCCGGTGCCGGCGCGGACTTTCAACGGGAAGTCGCTGGTGCATTCGACGATGGCGGTGAACGTGGATCCGGAGCTGCTGACGGCGAATCAGAAAGAGGCGCTGAAGGCGTTCACGAAGGCTGGAGGCACGCTATTGACGGGTCCGCCGGGATGGCGATTTCCGGCGCTACAGCCGGATCAGATCACGCTGGATAAGAAGGATCTGGAAACGCTCGATTCCATCTGGAAGGAGCTGAATACGGTGACGGGCCGTGACAATCTGGGCGCGCGGCTGTTCAACGTGGGCAGCATGCTGTCGAATCTGCTGGAGTCGCCGGACGGGAAGCAAGTGGTGCTCGAACTGGTGAATTACTCGGACTACGATGTCGCGGACATCACGGTTCACGTGCTGGGGAAATTCAAGCGCGCGACGCTGCTGAGACCGGGAGTGGCTCCGCAGAAGCTGGAGACATATGACGTGGACGAAGGAACGGGGATCGACGTTCCGGCGCTGGGGGCGTTGGGGGCTCTGGTTTTGGAGCCATAGGGTGCTATAAGAGATACATGGTTGAGATTCAGCCAATCCGTGTCGAACTGGAACGGGAGGAAGATAGTCGTATCCTGGCTTCCGTGCCGGACCTTCCTGGGGTGATGGCCTATGGATCGAGCGCGGAAGAGGCGGTGCGAAAGGTGAAGTCGATAGCCCTCCAGGTATTGGCTGACATGATCGAGAGCGGCGAGGAAGTCCCCGAGCCTCTCAAGGTTCTCTCTGCCGCGTGAGCGCCTGGCGGTCGACTAAGGCTAAGAGAGTGTACGCGGCCCTGCTGCGGCTCGCATTTTCACGTTCTGCTTTCACGATGGCGAAGAGGTCGGGCCAGCCGCGCTCTCAAAAATCGGGAAGGACACGGGACTGCGGCCCGAAGATCTTTAATCCGTAGCACTGCGAGCTTAGAGAATCGGGCCTATGAGCTTTATCCGTTGCCGTTGTTTATCGGCACAAACGACACGCTGCCCACGGGGCGGCCTGGCCCGTCGTCGCGCCGCAGTTTCCTGCGAATGGTCTGGGAGAACCGCCGCATCCAGTCGAATGTCAGGCTGAACAGGAAGCGTAGGCCGCGCAAAAGGTGTTTGCTAACGCGGAACATGCCCCAGCCGCCGGCCAGAAATAATCCGGCGAGCAGGACCAGGAGCAAGCCTGCATCGGTGGGAGAAAGGCCCTCGAAAAAATCGCCTGTCCGAATGTATCCGAGGATGACAAGTTTGTCCCAGAGCTCCGGCAAGAGGACTCGCGTCAGGCCAAATATCATGATGACCGCGCCGCTGAGCAGGAAGCTCCCCGCGATCGCATAATACGCGATCAGCAGACCCGCGAGGGCGGCCAGCAAGCCTAGCAGCACACCGAAGCCGCCAAAGCCGAGGGGGATTCCGAACAACGCGATGAGTATGCCGCCCACGATATAGAGGGGCAGGCTGCGGCGTGTACCGGAACTCACCATCGCAGCCGGCAGCCGGTCGGACACGACCTCGGCAGGTTCGCCGAAATTCCTCAAGACCGCGAGGATTCTCGCGACGTCGTCCTCCCCGGGCGTCTGATTGTACGCCTCATACAGGTGCGACTCGATCTCACG
>JBEKOZ010000612.1:0-3665 GCA_049521275.1 Bryobacteraceae bacterium
ATGAGCCTTGGATCGATCCGGGGTTTTGGACGCGCTTTGCGGATTCGTGGAGCGTCCAGCCTCGTCCGGCTGCTACGCAACCTGTGAACAAAGCCGCGATTTACTTCGACGTCTCCGATCTGGTGTTGGATCTATTCCATCACTCAACTCTCTCCGGCATCCAGCGGTTCCAGGCGGAGATCCTTCGCAACCTCGCCGCTGAGACGCGCTCTCCTCCTGCCCGCTGTGCCGTTCTGAGCAAGCGCGGCGGTCTGTTTACGATCGACGGAACGGAGTTGCTCCGCATCATCGAGGATCTTCGCGCCGATTCGACATCGCGCGACCTCGCCGGGCAGGCGCTCGATCATTTGCTCGACGCCGCGATTCCGTGCGCCGTTCGCGCCGGCGACATTTTCCTGGAAACCGGCGCCTTCTGGAACGTGCCCGGCATCGGGCATCTGCTACAGGGCCTGAAGGGCTCCGGCGTCCGCATCGGCGTCTTCGTTCATGATATTCTTCCCATCGTCGCGCCGGAGTACTTTGAGGCGGCCAACACCAGCGCATTCGTCAAAGGCGTGTTCGAAGCTTTGACCTTCGCCGATTTTGTCCTGACCACATCGGAATTCAACAGAACCTGCCTGACCGAGCGCATGGGCTCCGCATTCGGCCGAGTCCCGGTGCGTCTCGTGCCGTTAGGCAACGAGCTTTCACGCCCGGCGCACGATCCGCCCTCCCTATGCGAGCCGGTCGCCGAACTTCTCGAACAGAACTACGTGCTCGCCGTCGGCACCATCGAGGTGCGAAAGAACCCGACTTATCTTCTGAACATGTGGAAGATGATGGTGCGCTCCGGCCGGCCGGAGGTTCCACGCCTGGTGTTTGTGGGGCGCCTGGGCTGGATGGTCGAAGATTTTATGCGCCAGTTGAAAGCGTGCAACTATCTTGGCGGACGCATCGTCGTGTTACTTGCCACCACCGATGTCGAGCTCGATTTGCTGTATCGCAACTGCTTACTCACCGCGTTCCCGAGCTTTCTCGAAGGCTGGGGGCTGCCCGTGGGCGAGAGCCTGGGCCACGGAAAGATCTGCCTCTGCTCCGCGGCGGGTGAGACTTCGGGCGCGGGCAATCTGGTGGACTATATCGACCCGTATAACGTCCGCGACGGCCTCGAAAAGTTGCTGCGGTATCTCGACGATCCCGAACGCCGGCGCCGGCGCGAGCGGGAAATTGCAGAGAACTTCGAAGCGCGAACCTGGCAACAGGTGGCAGAGAATTTTCTCGAAACCGTGCTCTCCCTTTCGCGCGAGGCTTCGCCCGATACCAGGGTCGCGGTGATCAAGTTGCCCGACGACCGGTTCCTGCCGATCAGCAGCGATCCGCCCGCCGTCCTGATGGACCAGCTTGACGGCAGACTGTCTGCCGAACTCGCCTGCGTGTCCGGCTGGCACGCACCCGAACTGGCCGGGATTCGCGCCGCGCAGCCCGAGGCCGCCATTCAGTTCCGAACCGCATTGCCCGCCGGCACGAAGATCAATCTGGTCCTGCGCCTCGCCGCCTGCTTCGGCAACGCCCGCATCCGGATACGCACGGGCTCCGGCGCCGAGACCGATGTGGCGTTGACCGAGGGCTTGGAGAAGATGGCGGTTTTATCGTGCAGGGTTGAAGAGGGGCAATTGGTCACAGTGAAACTTTTGTCGATTGGAGCCGCTGTTACCGGTTACTCTTCACCCAGCGCCGTGTGGCTCCTAAGCGGGCTTCTTTATTTTGATCCAACCCGCGCCGCCGCGCCGCAGCCGCGCTACCCGGCCCGGCTGCCGGATCCCGTGCGCCCGGATCGGGTCCATTTGCGGCCGGTTGCCGTGGATCGCTCGCGGCGTGTCGAGTCCCTCCACGCATTCCTCGAAACGCCGGACTCTTATTGGCCGTTTGAGTCCACCACCGTTCGCAGGCCGCCGCTGTTCGCCTGCGAGGCGGATGCCGAAGCGTTTCTTTCGGGTTGTGGAAATAGTGAAAAGGCGCCGCGGCTCGGCGCCGTCCGCGATTCGATCAATTTCGTCCGGCGCGCCCATCCGTTTGTCTCGACCTCCAGGTTTTCCGAAGGCAGCGTCTTCGATCGCAAAGGCGTGTGGAGGAGCTCCGGCTATCTTCTCAGCGCGCCGGGGCATCATACCAGGTGGCGATCCGAAAGCCGCCATGGCTTTGAGGTGGATGAAAAGCTGCTGGCACAGGCGCCGTTTTACGAAGGCGCTTTCCTGATCTTCTATAACGGCAACCTCCACAACTATTACCACTGGATGGTGGAGGGCCTGCTAAGCCTGGATGTTCTCGCCGAGACGCTCGGTAACGATCCGAATCTGAAAATCCTGCTGCCGAAGTCGATGGACATTAACGCACTCATCGATCATCGCGGGTCGCTTTCGGACATCGGCCTCGGCGATCGCGAAGTCGTGGAGGCCGCGGCGGACTTCGTCGGCGTCGAAGAAGCAGTCTGGGTCGAGAGCGATCTGGTCGAAGCGATGCCGGCGGCATATCTCAAGAGCTTCCGGCGAAGGATCGCCGCGCTCTATGCGCCCGCGCAGACCGGGCGCGGCAGGCGTCTCCTCATCGCGAGGCGCGGACCGACGCGCACGATTCAAAACCTCGATCAGGTGCAGGACTGTCTTTCCACGTACGGTTTCGAGACCGTCTATACCGAGGGAATGAGCATGAGGGACCAGATTCTCCTGTTCCAGAGCGCCGCGTTCATCGTCGGCGCTCACGGCGCCGCGCTAGCCAACCTACTCTGGTGCGCGCCGGAAACAAAGGTCCTCGAGTTCATGCCGGCGGTCGAGATGCGCCCGTTCTTCTGGCTGATCTCGCAAAAGCTCGACCTCGTGCACGCGATGCAATTCTGCCCAACCGTCGGCAAATCACAGTTTCAATCCGCGATCCAGGTCGATATCGCGAAACTCGATGTGCTCCTGCGCAAGCTCGGGCAGCAGTGAGTTCCCTCTCAGCCGCGCGTCAGCCAAAAAAAGGAGGCTCTATGCGCGGCGTCCGCGCTTTGAGAAACGCGCCAGGCCGAGCATTACCAGAGGAGCGGCCAGCAGCAGAGCCGTGGACGGCTCCGGAGTTGAGACGGTTCCCGCTACACTGAGGCGGGAGTCGCCGGTGGGAGCATCGCATCCCGCATCGTTGCAGAACGATTCCTGCACGATGCCGGCAATTCCGCTCAGGTCGTAACTCCCTCCCGCGTCCGACAGACCGTTAGGAGGATAAAGACCGGGAGCCAGGAAGAAAAACGCAATGCCCGGTAACCCGGTTTGGTTCGTGGCTGCGGAGGTGAGGAACAGCACTTCAGTGGAGTCCGGAAACACGCCTGTGCACGAGGTGTCGCCACCCACGCCGCAAACAGTATTGTAAGTCGCTCCCGAAAGGATGCCGCCCGTGGTGGTAACGATATCGACGTTGCTATAAAGTCCGCAGGGCGAACTCATCGTGCTACATGCGGGCCCCGCGTCCGCGTCAAAATCGAAGGTTCCCGTAGCTGTTCCGCCATCGCTGAACGTCACATTCACGGTCCATAAAACAGGACCGGCGACCGCCGCCAAGGACAGGGCCCAAATTACCAACAACATCTGAATTGTCTTCATTTGTTCTCCGTTCGCGTGCAATTCTCAAACGTCAAGGCGCGAGAAAAAAGTATA
>JBEKOZ010000613.1:0-4937 GCA_049521275.1 Bryobacteraceae bacterium
GACATCGCCGAGAACAATCCGGTGCTGGACGAAATGGAGGCGGATGTCGAGGCTCTGCTGGTCAACCGCATCGGACACTCCCGCGGATTCACGGACCCCGAATACTACATCGTGCCGATCGACGAATGCTTCAGGCTGGTGGGACTGATCAGAAGCCATTGGTCGGGCCTCGCGGGCGGCACGGAGGTTTGGCGGCAGATCGCGGAATTCTTCGCGCAGATGAAGGCCAGATCGCCGAAGGCGGCATTCGAGCATGCCTGACCTCATTATTACGGTCGCGAATGCCGAGGCTGTCCCGTTCGCGGCCACACCCTCGATCGCGTTCGCCATGGACTTGAAGAACGCGGATCCGAATGAAGTGCTTCACACAGTAGTTCTGCGCTGCCAGATACAGATTGAAGTCGCGCGCAGAAAATACAGCGGAGCGGATCAGGAAAAGCTTCGCGACCTCTTCGGTGAGCCGGAGCGCTGGGGCCAGACGCTGCGCAATCTGCTGTGGACCCACGCGAGCGTCGTCGTTCCGCAGTTCAAGGGCGGCACCGTGGTCAGCATGCCGGTGCCGTGCACCTTCGATTTCAACATTGCCGCCACAAAATACTTCAACGGACTCGCGGATGGAGACATTCCCCTTTGCATGATGTTCAGCGGCACCGTGTTTTACGCGGATGCCGGAGGATCGCTGCGAGTCGCGCCCATCTCGTGGGACAAGGAAACCAGGTTCCGCTTACCGCTCAAGGTCTGGCGGGACATGATGGATCTCTATTACCCAAATCTCGCCTGGCTCAGCTTGCGCCGGGACGTGTTCGAGCGGTTGCATGAATACAAGGTGCGCCACGGTATCCCGAGCTGGGATCAGGCTATCGAGAGGATTCTGTCCGAGGCGGAAGAGATGGTGAAGTTATGAAGGGGGACCGGGTTGAGAAAATTGCGGACGCGGTCCTCTACGAAGGATACTTGCTCTATCCGTACCGATCGTCGGCCGTGAAAAATCAGCAGCGCTTCAACTTCGGCGTGCTTTATCCCCGCGAATATTGCACGCAGAACGCGGGTTCCGAGGCCTGGGAAATGCAGGTCGAGTGCCTGGTTCACGGCAGCGCGGCCGCGACGGTCGAAATCAAGATTCGTTTCCTCCAGTTGGTCGAACGCGAAGGGCGGCAGGAAGGCGTCGAGCGCGACGTGTGCATGCCGGTGTGCGGGATGCATTCGCCGCTCCGGCAGAAGATCGTGTTTGATGCGGCTTTAGAGGGCTGTCGAAGCGAGCAACTGGATGCAGAACTTGAGCTCGGCGCAATGCGAATCGCGGACAACCTTTACCGCCTCACGCTCGGAATTCGCAACACCGCGGCACTCGCCGAGGGAACCGGACGCGACGAAGCCTTGCTTCTGAAGGCTGCATCAATATCGGCTGCTGGCCGGTGCTGGTGGGAGAAGAAGGGCAATTGGACAAGATGCTCGCCGCCCCGATCATCCTCTACGACTATCCGCAGATCGCGCCCGAAAGCTCCGGCGACCTTTTTGACGGCACGGAAATCGACGAGATTCTTGCGTTGCGGATTCTGACGTTAAGCGACGCGGAGAAGCGGGAGGTACGCCACGGCGACGAGCGCGCCCGCCGCATCCTCGAAAGAACAGAGATGCTGCCTCCGGAACACTTTCAGAAGCTCCATGGAGCCCTACGCGGACTGCGCGGCCGGGTCGAGGAGATCCAATGAACGAGTGGGAATGGCAACTGCTCGAAGACAAGCCGTCCTTGGAATCGCTATTGGTCCGCGGCGTCGAAATCAAGCGGAACGACCGTGTTCGCCTGCACCCGAAACCCGGCGCGGACATGATGGACCTCGCGCTGTCCGGCAAGATCGGGGTGGTGGAGTCGATCGAACAGGATTACGAGGGGCAGATTCAGATCGCCGTCGTGCTCGAGGACGATCCAGGCAAAGACTTGGGATTCCTGCGCCAGCCGGGACATCGCTTTTTCTTTCACGCCGAGGAGATAGAGCCCGCATGAATCGCCCTCGAATTCTCCTCGCGGGCGTCGGGAACATCTTCCTGGGCGACGATGGCTTCGGCGTCGAAGTCGCCCGGCGGCTGGCCTTCCAACCTCTGCCACCCGACGTCACCGTAAAAGATTTCGGTATCCGCGGCTTCGACCTCGCGTACGCGCTGATGGAGCCCTACGAACTCACGATTCTGGTGGACGCGTGCGCGCGCGGTGGCGTCCCGGGAACCATTTATTTGATCGAGCCCGATCCGGTCAACGATGACGAGCCGCATCCCGGCCTGGAACTGCATGGCATGAATCCGATGAACGTCCGCCGGATGGTGAAGAGCCTGGGAGGAACACCCGGGCGGATGCTGATTGTAGGCTGCGAGCCCGCCCAACTCGGATCAGACCATGATGGCCAGTTTGGCTTGAGCGAGCCCGTCCAAGCAGCCGTCGAAGAAGCAATCCCTTTGATAGAGTCGCTCGTCTCCAAAGTCCTGGAAGGCGAGCCGCTGACTTTGAGTGCTTGAGAAAGAGAGGATGTTGTCCATGGAACTGGAAAAAATCAACGGTCTAGACGCGAACGAGACCAGGGACACACTGTTCCTGCTGGGAGGCGCCGCTTTGGTTGTGTTCGGCGCCGGACTGATCTTGTCGACGCCGATGATTCGCAAGGCCCTCGGCGGAGCTGGAATCGGCGACCTGATCGGAGGAGCCGTTCCGGATCTCGAAAAATACTTGAAGCTCAGGGCCATGTGACGGCGTGCACTACCTGATCGACAAGAGCTCGAGCAGGTTCACCGTGCGCGCCTTCGCGACCGGAATGCTCTCGTCCTTCGGACACAGTCCGACATTTGCGATCCGGAATTTCGAAGGCGAGATTCAGTTCTCTCCCGAGGATCCGGGCACAGCCTCCCTGCGCGTCCTCGCAAAGGCGGATTCGCTTGAAGTGATGGATGACATCAAGAGCAAGGATCGCCAGGAGATGGAGAGTACCATGAACCAGAGTGTACTCGAGAGTGCGAAATTCCCTGAGATCGCGTACGCGACCACGAGTGCTTCGGTGACAACGTTGGGTGAAGGCCGTTATCAGGCGAACCTCAACGGAAATCTCTCGCTGCATGGGGTGACGCGGCCCACGGCCATCCCCGCGCAAGTGACGCTCATGAACGATCTGCTTCGAGCGGGCGGCGAATTTTCTCTGTTGCAGACCAATTTCGGAATCGCTCTGGTAAGCGTGGCCGGTGGAACGCTGAAGTTGAAAGACGAGCTGAAAGTCGTCTTCGATATCGTCGCGCGACGACAGGGCTGACGAGGAAGCTGCGACACGCCACTGCTCGCGACTCTTACTTCACTTGCTTGGGCAGATGACGGCGGACAGCCGAATCGAGAATCTCGTCGATCCGCTGGTTGAACGTGGCCGACACTCGCGCCTGGCTCTCATTGACCTTGCTCTGCTGCTCGTTCACTTTGTGCTGCTCCTCGTTCACCTGAGCCTGCATCTCGTTCACCTTGGCTTGTTCGCGATTGACGGTGTCCTGGTCGGCGGTTGCGCCCTTCCTTGCCTGAAGTTCCGCCAGCGCCGCCGACATCTTTTTTATCAGCTCCTCGTCCTTCTTAGCCGATTGCAGTTCGTTCAATAACTCCTGGCGGCGGTTGGCTTGCTCCTGGTGCGAATTTACCTCAGCCTGGGCCCGATTGACATCACTTTGGTGCGAATTCACGACGCTCTGCTGATCGTTCACTTCACTTTGCTCGCGGTTGACTTCTTCCTGCGGCTCCATGGCTTGCTTCAACTCGGCCAGAACTCCCGCGTCGGTCACTACATACTCATTGACGCCCTGCCGGAACCAGACGAAGTTGTGGCCGAATCTTGCCTTCAGTCCTTGTTCGTCCACCGGGTCGCGCGAATCCCACGATCCGCTCATGGAATCGCCGGAAAAAATCATGTAGCGCCGAAATCGCCGCGCGGTTGTCTTGGCCGGAGGCGCCGGCTCCGCCTGCGAGGCCGGCGTCTGCGGTGCAGCAGCATCCATGGGAGAAACCGAAGTATGCTGCGCCTGCGGATGCACCGCGGCCACGACACAGGCAAACGGCGTTACCACTGCCAGAATCGCCGCCACGCTCCATCGGGTAATGCCACGCGATAACGAGGTTTCATCCAAAATACGATGGATGCGCTTGTCCGGCCGGCCGTAGCGCGCCATGGCCACCCCGTGCCAGTTCGGGCCTCGCGTCCCGCGTCGCATGAAATCGAGGAGTATCTCGGCGTAGGAGGCGCGATCGGAGGTCGCTATTACTGCCGCATCGTCACTCGCTTCTTCCGATACCCGTACGATGCGCCGGTGCAGGAACCAGCTCAGCGGACTGTGCCACACCAGCGCCCGGTGAATCGCTGAAAGCAGTTGCACGGCCGGATCGCGGCGCCGGATATGCGAGCGCTCATGCGCCAGAACCGCAGCCAGCTTGTTACCCTCCCACTCGCGCCAATCGACCGGAAGCAGGATCGCGGAGCGCACCACTCCCAGGGTCACGGGCGCCGCCACGCGGCTTGATTCGCGAACGTCGATTCCTTCTGGGACCAGTCCCGTCGCTCGGCTTCCGGCCAGCAGACGGCGGCTCATCCACAATCCGGCGCACAGACGAAGCAGAAGCGTACCCGCGACCAGGAGATAGATGGTGGCGGCGGCGCGCGGCCAGTCGAAGCCTTTCGAGGCAACGACATTCTGCGGTGAGAACACCCGAACAGGAGCCGGCGCAGCGTCCGGAACAACCTGTCTGGAGTCAGCCGGCCGAGTCGTCGCACGCATCACCGTCAACGGTATCTTCGGCAGCGCTCTCGTAAGGACCGGGATGGCCAGAGAGCCGTATAGCATTACCGTCCACGCGGCCAGGCGGATCGCCGGGTCCTTCACCCGCAGCACCCATAGCAGCAGCGCCCCAACCAGAATCAGAA
>JBEKOZ010000614.1:0-3637 GCA_049521275.1 Bryobacteraceae bacterium
GACAGTGTCGCCGTCGGTGACCGCTTGATAATTGTTGCCGGGATGCTGCGCGCCGGGCGGCATCACGCCGATGACGGTGTAGGTTTCGGTATTGAGCGTGATCTTGCGGCCGAGGATGTTGGGGTCGGAGTCGAAGCGGGCGCGCCAGAGATGGTCGCTGAGAATGGCGATGTAGCCGCGCGCCGACAATTCGTCGTCGGCCGAGAAATCGCGGCCGCGCGTGGGACTCAGGCCGAGGGTGCCGAAATAATGCGCGGTGACGCTGAACCCGCGCAGCATCACGGGGTCGCCCCCTGTGCCTGAGAGTTGCAGGTCGTGACGCGTGATCGCGGCCATGCTTTCGAAGGTGCGATTGCGCTCGCGGAAATCGCGAAAGTCATTCGGATTCAAGGGAAACTTCGGTTGCGTGTCGCTGTTGAAGTAAATGCGCACCAGGCGGTCGGGATGAGGATAGGGAAGCGGCTTCAGCAGGACGCCTTGAATGACGCTGAAAATGGCGCTGTTCGCGCCGATGCTGAGGGCCAAAGTCAGCACGATGACGATGGTGAATCCGGGAGTGCGGGCCAGGGTTCGCACGGCGTATCGCAGGTCGTTCCAGATGGTCTCGATATAATTGGTGCGGCGCATATCAAGCATGATACCGGCGATCCGGTCAGGGGTTACGACTTTTTTGTTACTTGCCTTCTAGAACGAAGGTCGGAGCCAGGCCGGTGAGGGTGGAAAAGCTCTGCGAACCGATGATGCTCAACCAACTGGAACAGCCGTGCACTTTCCCGTAAAAAGAGTGAGGGTGAACGTCCACCTGCATCTCCTTCATCATGAGGCTGCCGTATTGCATCAGCGGAAACACGATCTTCGCCGGGTCGGCGATTTCCTGGACCACGTACGGAGTCCTCATGGCCTGGCGCAACGCCTTTTCCCATCCGATGCTGTCGGTTTCCGAACCGCGGAAAGAATGTTGATCGGGCGAATCGTCGTTAGGTTTTAAAATCAGCCTCGCCCGATGCTTCATCATGAAGTCAGGCAGATCGACGGTGTGGCCGTTGTGGGTGGTTTTGGCGGCCTGGACCAGTCGAGTCCACGGGATGTGTTCCTTGATCGCCTTGCGCTCCGCGGCCGGAAATTTCGCGGTGATGGCATCGTCGGTCAGCAGATCGAAGATCGCGCGTTTCGCGCCCACCTCAGACCGGAAGTTGTTCACCATGCAGACCGCGTGTTCCTTATACGCGCGCACCAGGGGATGCGACAAATCGAAGCGGACCAGGAATTCCTGAAGCCGGATGCGGCGATACAGAATATCGATGGCGAATTCGCCGCGGCGCAGCACGCCGTTGCGATACTCGAGCTGATCGGGCGAGACGACCTCGGCAGGATACCCTTCCCTGCTGAAAAAATCGGCGAGCTGCGCATACTCGCCCGCGCCGCCCGAAAATGGCTGTTTCAGCTCCGCAATGGCGATGCGGGGCTTTTTTTGTTTCCCGCCGAAATCCTTGTACGCTTTGACCAGCGCGCTCAACAGGAACTTCGTTCCTCCGAGCTTTTTCAATTTGTATTTCCTGCGAAACTCTTTTACCGGCGGCGCTTCATAATACAAATCGCTGAGCGTATCGCCGTAGAGCACCCCGGCCGGTGAATCGGCGAGATGATTGGTGAATTTCATCGAGCCGTTGTTCAGCACCGTATCCAGTTGCCCGGTGACGCCCGCGAAGTTGTATCCTGGGTCCACCTGGGCGAGCATTCGCTCGGCGGGAAGGAGCTGAATGCGGGCGAGCAGCGCCGGCGTCGAGAGCGCCATTTGTTCCACCCGCGAGATCGCCGACGAAACGGTCTCGGCGATTTTCGTCATGGCGGCATAGTCGCGGCCGCTCAGAAAATGGGGACGCAACACGGGCGAGATCGCTCTGCCCCCGAGTTTGGCGGCTTTCAGCTGCTCCTGGAGAGCCTGCGCCCACCCGAGGTCGATATACGGGCCGCTCTCAATTAATTTGTGATAACGGGCGATAGCCTCGCCGACCAGAGTCATGTGTCTTAACGGTTAGTATCGCATGGCGAACCAACACTTGAAAAGACAAGTCGACCGATAAATTACCTCTATTCTATTGAAAATGAAGAATTTATCGAAAATAATTCACATTCAGCGCTGATTCTGTTTTAAGACCTTTTTCCTCAACCGGATGGACGCAGGAGTCACTTCGACCAGCTCGTCTTCCCGGATGAATTCGATGGCCTGTTCCAGATTCAGCAGACGCGGCGGGACCAGGCGAATCGCCTCATCGGCGCTCGAGGCGCGCATATTCGTGAGCTTTTTCTCTTTCACGATATTGACATCCAGATCGGAATCGCGCGAATTTTCGCCCACAATCATGCCTTCATAAACTTCCGTGCCGGGCGAGACGAACATATCGCCGCGTTCCTGAAGATTGAACAGCGCGTACCCGGTGGTTCTTCCCGCGCGGTCGGCGATCAGCGAACCGGTGGGCCGCGTCGGGATGTCGCCCTGCCATTCGATGTAGCCGTGAAACAACGAGTTCATGATCGCCGTGCCCTTGGTATCGGTCATCATTTCACTGCGCAGACCGATCAGCCCGCGCGACGGAATGTGGAACTCCAGGCGCACCCGGCCCGAGCCGTGATTCACCATCTTCACCATCTTGCCCTTGCGCGACCCGAGCTTCTCAATCACCACGCCGACAAAATTTTCGGGGCAATCGATCACCAGCAATTCCACCGGCTCGCTGACCGCGCCGTTGATTTTCTTGGTCAGGATTTCCGGCTTGCCGACGGAAAGCTCGTAGCCCTCGCGCCGCATCATCTCGATCAGAATCGCCAACTGCAATTCGCCGCGGCCCATCACCTTGTATGCGTCCGGTCCGCCGGCCTCTTCCACCTTGATCGAGACGTTGGTGAGCAGCTCCTTGTCCAGCCGGTCGCGAATATTGCGCGACGTAACGTAGGTTCCTTCGCGCCCCGAAAACGGCGATGTGTTGATCGCGATAGTCATGGCGATGGTCGGCTCGTCGATCTGGATGTGCGGCAGCGGATCAGGCGTCTCCGCGCTGGTCACCGTCTCCCCGATGGTGATGCCCTCGACGCCGGCGATCGCCAGGATGTCTCCCGTGCGGCCCACCGTTTCGTCGACGCGCTTCAGTCCCTCGAACGAATAGAGCTTGGTGATGCGCGTCTTGTGGAACGTACCGTCCAGCTTCGCGATGGCCACTTCATCGCCCAGGTTCAGCGTCCCGTTGAACACGCGGCCGATCGCCAGACGCCCCAGATAGTCGCTGTAATCGAGATTCGCGACCAGCAGTTGCAGAATATTATCGGGATAGCCGCTGGGCGGCGGAATATTTTTGAGAATCATCTCAAACAGCGGCTGGAGCGTCTCCGGCTCGCCTTCGACGTCGGGCTTGGTGAAATCGGTGCGTGCGATTCCCGCTTTGCCGTTGGTGTAAATCACCGGGAAACTAAGCTGGTCCTCCGTCGCATCCAGATCGATGAACAAGTCGTAAACTTCATTCAGCACTTCCTGAATGCGCGCGTCGGGACGGTCGATTTTATTGATGACGACGATCTGCGGCAGGTGCGCTTCGAGCGCCTTCATCAGCACGTAACGCGTCTGCGGCAGCGGACCCTCGCT
>JBEKOZ010000615.1:0-3627 GCA_049521275.1 Bryobacteraceae bacterium
GTGACATTATGTTTGCATGCGGTACGGAATTGGTTTCGCCGCTTTGGCTGTGCTGGTCGCGCAGGAAACTGGGGTGATCCGGGTTCCCGTGCGGCTGGTGGCGGTGCCGACGCTGGTTTATTCGCGCGAGAACAAGCTGATTCCGGGTCTCAAGAAGTCCGATTTTCGAATTGTCGACAATGGGGTTCCGCAGGTGGTCGACCTCGATTCCGATGACGCGCCGGTTTCGGTGGTGATCGCGATTCAGACGAATCTCGACATGCGCGGGCCGGTTCGGTACATCACGAAAGTAGGAAGCGTGATGGACGCGCACCTGGTGGGCGCGACCGGCCGGGCGGCGGTGATGACCTACGGCGGCACCATGAAGGTCCTGAAGCCGTTCGGGACGGGCGACGTGCGCGCGGCGTTTCGAAGCGTCGCGGTGAAGGGCAGCCGGGCGCGGACCATCGACGCGGGGATGGAGGCGATCGGGATGCTGAAGGAGCGTCCACGGGCGCACGCTCGCGTACTGTTGTTCATCGGCCAGGCGGCGGATCACGGGAGCGAGGCGACTTGGGCGGCGCTCGAACACGAGGCGGATCGGGAAAATGTTTCGATTTACGCGCTCAATTGCGCGGACGGGAGGACCGGTCCGCTCGCGCCGCTGATTACCGCGACCGGAGGCACGGAGCTGACTTTCCACAGCCAAGCGGAACTGGAGGACGCCATCGGAATGCTGGGGGTGGAGCTGCGGAGCGCGTATCTGTTGAGCTATTATCCCAGCTCTGAAGAAGTTGGGCGCCACACGATTTCGGTGGAAGTCTCGGTTCCGGGGGCCAGGACGCATGCCCGGCCCGGGTATATTTTGAGCCCGAACTGAGCCGGTCCGCGCGGATTAGACTGAGGACAGAGGTATTTTATGAAAACGCTGCTAGTGATGACGGCTTTGGCGGGCGTCGTTTCGGCGCAGGATTCGGGACTGAAGGCGAGGGAGTTGTTCTATGCTCCGGCGCAGGATACACAGCCGCAGACGGCTCCCAAGAAAGTGCCGCCGGCGCGCAAACCACCGACGGCGCCGGTGGCGAACGTCGCCAACGTGCCGCTGGGGCTGCGCTACAGCGTCCTGAAGCGCGATGCCACGGAGAAGTTCGTCGAGACCGACGCCGATACCACGTTCCGTTCGGGCGACCGCATCCGGCTGAGCGTGGATAGCAACAGCAGCGGATACCTTTACGTGGTGTCGCAGGGATCGAGCGGGAACTGGAGGCTGCTGTTCCCGTCGGCTGAGGCGCAGGGCGGCAGCAATCATATCGAGAAGGGCTTGTCGCAGCAGATTCCCGCGGGCAACAAAGGACAGTTCGTGTTCGACGACGAGGCCGGGACGGAGAAACTTTTCCTGGTGCTGACGCGGCAGCCGGAGCCGGATCTGGACAAGCTGATTTACTCGATCGATTCGCGGGGCGCGCATACAAGCGCGGGCACGAGCCTGGTGGCCAGCGCGAAGGTCGGCAACGATGTGGTGAGCCGTCTGCGGGACGAAGTGAAATCGCGCGACCTGGTGTTCGAGAAGGTCGACGAGATGAAAGAGCAGGCGGATGGACAGGTGAAGGCCGAGAAGGCGACCTACGTAGTGAATCCGAGCCGCACCGAGGACGCGCGGCTGGTGGTGGACGTCGCGCTGAAGCACGGTAAGTAGCGTATGAGAGTTCTGGCGATTTGCGTGATGGCCGTTTTGCTGCGGGCGGACGATGTCCAGAGGATCCGGCTGACGGTGGAGCGTCAGGACGCCTCCGGTTGGAAGACGGTGGATTCGGCGCTGGTGTTTTCGGCGAACGACAAGCTGCGCTTCCACGTGACCTCGACGTTCGCCGGATATTTGTACGTAATGAATCACGGAACTTCGGGGACCTACGATCTTTTGTTTCCGCGGTCGGACACGGGCGCGGACAATTCGATCGAAGCGCAAAAAGATTACGTGGTGCCGGCGGGGCAGGGATGGTTCAAGGTGACGGGCCCGGCGGGTCACGACATTGTGTATTGGGTGATCAGTCCGGTGAAGCTGGGCAACGAGGTTCGTCCGCTTCCGCCGCCGCCTCCCACTGCGGATTTGCCGCTGAGCTTCCGGCCGCGCTGCGACGATGCGATTTTCAAATCGCGCGGCGATTGCGTGGACACGTCGGCGGGCGTGAAGCCGCTCAAAGAGGGAGAAGCCGTTCCGAAGAACCTGGACCGCATCGCCACGCCGACGCCGCGCGAGTTACTCTTTATTCAGGAAAAGGGCGCGACGGTGGTGTCGTCGCCGGCGCCGTTGACGGGACCGGTGGTTTATGAACTTCGCCTGGCGCATCGTTAAAGGGGCTGCGGAAAAGCTCGCAGAGATCGCTCCCTGTGGTCGCGGCTCGGAATCGGTGTTACGTAAAAACAATCGGGAGCGATCATCCGGCGCGATTTTTTCCGCAGCCTTTAAAGTCTGTGCCACCTGCGGCCTCTCCGTATGGTTGCTTTGTGCGCAGACGCCGCAGACGCAGCAGAAGTCGCGCGACTTGAAATATGAAGAGGATCGTCCCGCGGCGGCCCCGGTGGCGATTCCGCGCGGCTATGCGCTGGTGGTAGGCATTGCGAAGTATAAAAATCTGCCGGCCAAGGCGCAGCTCGATTTCGCGGAGCGCGACGCGGAGTCGGTCTACTCGGTGCTGATCAATCCCGAGGGCGGGAATTTTCGCGCGGAGAACGTCCATCGCCTGATCGGGGCGAAGGCGACGCTGGCGAATCTGAAACAGGAGCTGGAGGTGTGGCTGCCTTCGGTGGCCAAGGAGCCGGATCGCGTGGTGATTTATTTCGCCGGCCACGGCTTCATCAGCGGCGGGCGCGGGTACCTGGCACCATACGATATCGATCCGGCGAACGTCGGCGCGTCGGGTTATTCGATGGATACTTTGGGCGCGGTCGCGGGGTCGAGGATCAAGGCGAAGTGGAAGGTGCTGTTGACGGATTCGTGTCATTCGGGCGCGATTTCGCCCGACGCGGAGCTGGCGCAGGTGAACAAGAGCCTGCTCGATTTGTCGCGGTCGATGTTTTCGCTCACCGCGAGCCGCGACCGGGAGCGGTCGTTTGAAAGCAAGAACTGGGGCGACGGTCACGGCATTTTCACCTACTACGTCGTCAAGGGGCTGGAAGGCGAGGCCGACGAATCGGGCGACGGCATCGTCACCGCGGACGAGCTGGCGGAGTACGTGCGCCGCAACGTGCGGGAGGTGACGCAGGGCCAGCAGAACCCGACGTCCGATCGCGGCAGCTTCGATCCGAACATGATTCTCGCCTACATTCCCGGCGGGCTGCGGGCCGGGAAGGCTCCGGCGCCGAAGAACGGGACGCTGATTTTCGAGGCGAACATGGACGGCGTGGAAGTGTTTGTCGACGGGGTTTCGCAGGGCGTCATTAATAAAGGCACGCCGCTGCGGCTGCCCGGCCTCAAGCCCGGCAATCACACCGTGCAGGGCGTAAAAATGGGTTACGAACCCGATGGGCCGCGCGAAGAAATCGTGTATCCGGGCCGCGACTCGACGGTGTCGATCAAGATTTTGATCGCGCGGCGGCGGTCCAAAGCCGCGCTCGACGAGCTGAATCACGGGATCGAGTTTTACAACA
>JBEKOZ010000616.1:0-3627 GCA_049521275.1 Bryobacteraceae bacterium
AGCCGAGCGGCGTGGATTGCGGAACCACGGTGAAGGTGCCGATGGTGCCTTCGAGGAAAGTCGTCAGGCTGCTGAACGAGGCTTGCCCATACTGATCCTGCGCGAGGTCGTCGTTGGCCTGAATGCGCTGCGCCCAGAATCCGGCGTCGATGCGATGGATTCCGTGGGTGAAGCTGAAGTGGTCTTCAAAGGTGAACAGATTCCGCGCGGCCAGCTGATTGCTGCCCGCATTTGTGCCCGCGGCGGTAATCTGGGACGCCGCGTTCAGCGCGGTACCGCCGCCGATGACCACCGCGCCGATCGGATCGCCTTCCACCCAGCCGGGGAGATCGACCGGAGTGGTGCCGGTGAAGAAATAACTGGCGCGCGAAAATCCAAATCGCGCGGTATTGAGCGCAGAGGCCGAGAAAATGTGGGTTTCCTGAAGGCTCGCCACCTGTTCGCGTAAGCTCTCGACGACGCCGCTCAATGGATTTGCCGAGGGCGTCTGATCGGCGCTGTCGTCGACGGTGTACACGCCAAACAGCGCGTCGCGATCGGAGAAAAGGTGATCGAGGCGGGTGGTCCCGAAATCCTCGCGCACCGTTTGCAGAGGATGGCTGTAGGCTTCGCCGATGCCGCTGCCGAGATCCGGTCCATTTTGCGCGGGCCAGAGGGTGAGCAGGGCCTGCGCGGCGGGAGTGATGCCGACTTTTGCCGATCCAACGATGCCCAGCCGCGCGTTGTCGTCCGGCACCAGGGTAACGTCGCTGAGCCCCAGGTGCTGGCGGTAGCCCTCATAGTTTCCAAACACGAAGGTGCGATTTTTCTGAATGGGACCACCGAGGGCGCCTCCGAAATTGTTGCGCTGGAACTGAGGGATATGGCCCTGGTCGAAGAAATTTCGCGCGTCGAGATCGCTGTTGCGCAGAAATTCGTAGACCGATCCGTGCAGGAAGTTGGTGCCCGCGGCGGTCACGATGCTGATCTGCGCGCCGGGCCGTTTCCCATATTCGGCGCCATAGGCATCGGTGACGACATTGAATTCGCGCACCGCGTCCACGCCAAGCAGCTGGCCGCTGGTTCCCCCCGGGGTGTCGTTAATGACGGATGCGCCGGTATACTCGATTCCGTTCAGCAGGAAGAGATTTTCCTGCGGCCTGCGTCCCGCCACGGCGAACATGTTGCCGACCGCCGAGTTCGAAGTGCCCACGCCGCCGGAGCGGCCGTTGGAGTAATTGACGATGCTCGGGTTAAGCGAGAGAAGCTCGTCGTAGCTGCGGCCGTTGAGCGGCAGATCCTTCACCTGCTGCTCGCCCACCAATCCGGAGGTCTGCTGCGTGGAGAGATTCACCGGCGAGATAGTCTCCTCCACCTTCACAGCTTGCTGCAACTCACCGATCTGGAGGGTAAAATCGACGTTGATCTGCTGGCCGACCACCAGGGTAATTCCAGTCTTGACTTCAGGCGCGAAGCCCGCGCGGTCCGCGGACAGCTCGTATCGCCCGACCGCAAGCGCGGGCGCAGCGTAGCGGCCCTCGCCATCGGCGATGACCCGGCGAATAGCGCCGGTTTCGACGTTGGTGATAGCAACCGATGCGGCCGGCAACCCAGCGCCTGAGCCATCGCGCACCGTGCCGTTAATGGTGGCATCATTCTGTGCCATCACCGGAAAAATCAAAGCGACTGCTGCAAGAAATCTAAACATAATGGGGGACCTAAAAAGTTGAAAGTAAGGGAGATGATCCTGCTAGCAAGGGCGACAACAGCGGGAATAGGTGGTCATTAATGACATTGTCCATCTAGAATATACTGATTCGCGTTGAATGTCAATATCGATAGACTTATCGCAAGTCAGTTAATCGGATATGTCCTTGTTTGTGTTGTCTTTGAGCATCGCCGTCGCGATGAGAGAAATGACCGCGCAGGCGAAGATGAAGATGGCGATCGGCGTGGCGGAGCGATAGCGGCTGAGCAACGATGACGCGATGAGTGGGGCAGGGCCGCCCGCGATCAGGGACGACAGTTGATAGCCGAGCGACGCTCCACTGTAGCGCAGGCGTCCGGGAAAGGACTCGGCGATGAGCGCGGCCTGCGGGCCGTACATCATGTCGTGCGGAACCAGCGAAAGCACAATCGCGACCGCGACCAGCGCCGCTACCCTGGTGTCGAGCAACTGGAAATAGGCGAAGCCGTAGACCCCGGTGACAGCCGCGCCCAGCATGTAGACGCGCTTGCGGCCAAAGCGGTCGGACAAATGCCCAAACAGCGGGATGGAAATGAATGAGAGCGTCGCGCCGCCGAGCACCGCCATCAACAGAAAGTCCCGCTTCAGTCCGAGCACGCCGGTGCCATAAGCGAACACGAACGCAGTGAACAGATAGAACGGCGCTTGCTCGGCCATGCGGCAAAGGGCGGTCAAAATGATTTCGCGGGGATGCTGACGAAGCACGGCGAGGACGGGCGCGCGCTCAATCCGCCGCTCCGCGACTAACTTGACGAATACCGGCGTTTCCAGGATACCCAGCCGGATGTACAGGCCAACGGCGATGAGAACGATACTAAACAGGAAGGGAACGCGCCAACCCCAGGTCAGAAATTGATCGCCTGACGCCGCGCTCACGGCAAGCACCGCGAGATTCGCAAGAAACAGGCCGGCCGGTACTCCGAATTGCGGCCAGGATGCGATGAAACCGCGATGTTGGTTCGATTGCGCCCATTCCATCGAAAGCAGCACGGAGCCGCCCCACTCGCCGCCGACGCCGATGCCTTGAATGAAGCGCAGAAAGGTGAGTATGACCGCACCCCAAATCCCGATGTGTTCGTAGCCGGGAACGAGCGCCACCAGAAACGTAGCCGTACCCATCAGCAGCAGCGTAGCGATCAGAGCGGCCTTTCGTCCGAGGCGGTCGCCATAGTGTCCGAAGATCGCCGCGCCGATTGGCCTTGCGAGAAAGCCCACGGCGTAGACACCGAAGGCTTCGAGCGTACCGACAAACGGATCGGCCCGCGGGAAATAGAGCTTGGCAAATACCAGGCCGGTGATGGTGCTGTACAGGAAGAAGTCGTACCACTCAATCGCTGTCCCGACAGTGCCCGCCAGGACCGCGCGGCGAAGTTGCCGCCGCTGCTCTGCCGCGTCGAAAGCGCCAGTCTCGTGAGTGGTGGCCATCTTGTCAGTCTATGCCGAAAACCTGGACTATTCTTCGCGCAAAGCGACGGTCGGGTCGAGCCGGGCAGCCCGGCGTGCCGGAATCCAGGACGCAATTGCGGCGATCGCGAAGAACAGAATTGCGATGACTAGAAACGTCAAGGGGTCGGACGCCTTGATCCCCACGAGCATACTGGTCATCACCCGCGTTAAGGCTACGGCCGAGAGGATACCGATTCCGATGGCCATCGCGCTGAGCCGGAACCCATGGCCCGCGACGAGGCCGAAAATATTGGAAGGAGCGGCCCCCAGCGCCATGCGGACGCCAATTTCAGCAGTTCTTTGCCGCACAACCGTGGATAGGACGCCGTAAAGCCCGACCGCCGCCAGCAATACTGCGATCGCTGCGAACACGCCGATCAGCAAGAGCGAGAATTGAGTGCCCGCCTGCGCATGTTCCACCCAGTAACCGGCCGGATGCAATTCGGTGATCAATG
>JBEKOZ010000617.1:0-3621 GCA_049521275.1 Bryobacteraceae bacterium
GCCATCATGGCGAAGATGCCTGGGATGGCATTCATGGTGCTGCCGTTTGAGCATCTGTGGATGAGCGCCCGTGCCGGTCACCTGACCGCCGGCCAGGCTGCTCCGGATTTCACGCTGCACACGGTCGACGGCGCGGCGCAGGTGCGCCTGTCTTCCTTTCGCGGCGACAAGCCCGTCGTGCTGGTCTTCGGCAGTTATACTTGACCGCCCTTTCGCCGGGAGGTTCCCGAGCTCAACGCGCTCTACGAAGAATATAAGGACCGCGCGGCCTTCTACGTCGTCTACATCCGCGAAGCGCACCCAAGTAACGCCTGGCAGACCGCGAGCAACATTCACGAGAACATTATTTTTGTCGACCCCAAGACGCTCGAGGAGCGGACCGCGGTCGCCGAAAGCTGCGTCCGCAAGCTGGGCATCAAAATTCCCGCGCTGGTCGACGGAGTCGGCGATGGAGTCGAAGCCGCCTACACCGGCTGGCCCGACCGCCTCTACCTGATCGGCCGTGACGGCCAGGTGAAATTCAAAAGCCCCCCCGGCCCCTTCGGCTTCCACCCCAAGGCGCTGAAAGAAGCTCTGAGCACCAACTTAAATTAAGACCGGCCGTGTACGGTGTAACCGTATATACTGGAATTGTGATGCGATGGCATGAAACTGGTTCATTTTCGCCATAAAGGGCTAAGCTCCCTTCATGAAGACGGGAACGCCAAAGGACTGCCCCCGGCCATGTCAGAGAAGCTGCGGAAGCTCCTGTTCGCCCTCGAAACCGCCGCGACGCTCCATCAGCTCGGCCGGTTTCCAGGGTGGAGGCTGCATCCGCTGAAGGGTGAACGAAAAGGATATTGGAGCCTGACCGTCACCGGAAACTGGCGGATGATTTTCCGCTACGACGAGAAGACCAACAGCGCCAGTGATATTGATTTGATCGACTACCATTAGGAGGCACCAAATGCCCATGAAAAATCCGCCCCATCCGGGCGACCTGATTAAAACCGAAGTGATCGAAGCCCTCGGCCTCAACGTATCCAGGGCGGCGGAGATCTTGAAAGTGCGCCGCGCCACGCTCTCCGACCTGCTGAACGGCAAGGCTTCGCTCACGCCCGACATGGCGCTACGTATTGAAAAAGCGTTCGGCCCCGCCATGGACCATCTTCTCCGCATGCAGCTCGCCTACGACGTGGCGAAAACGCGGGAGCGCGCCAGAGGCCTTCAGGTCAAGCGCTATGTTCCGGCCTGAACACGCTGCGGAAAAACTCGTAGAGACCGCTCCCTGTGGTCGCGGCTCGGAATCGGTGTTACGTAAAATCAAGCCTTACTGAGCCGCGACCGCAGGGAGCGATCATCCGGGACGCTTCAGACGCGCTACCCCAGAAACCCGACATTCGCCGTCGGGAAATTCGCCAGGTTCGGGAACACCGTAGCCAGCGCGCTCGCCGGAATGCCGAACCAGGAACATAGCGTCGCCCCGTATTGATCGATCGACGTCGTCGGAATCCAGCGCCCGCGCGTATCCGTATCGTTCGGCCCGCCCAGCTCAAACGTCGGGAACTGCCCGAAGATCTGCCCGCCCTGTACCGCGCCGCCCATCACCAGGTGATGGCTGCCCCAGGCGTGATCGCTGCCGTCGGTCGTAGTCGGCTGGAAGGTACGGCTGAAATCGGATTCCGTAAACGTAGTGACGTTCTGCGCCACGTTCAGCTCCTGGGTCGCCGCATAAAACGCGGCCAGCGCCGGGCTCAACTGCGGATAAAGATTGTTGTGCGTCTCGAGCTCCGCCGCGTGCGTATCGAAGCCGCCCAGCGAACAGAAGAAAATCTGCCGCCGCATTCCCAGGTATGACTGCACCTGGATGATCTGCGCCACCTGCGCCAGTTGCTTGCCGATGCTGGTCGTCGGGAACACCGTCTTCAGCGCGGTCGATTTCCCCAGCGCCGCCGCCAGCGCCGCCGCGTCCGTGATGCTGTGCGACAGAGTGTCGTTCGCCGCCTGCACCAGGGACATGCCGCTATTGGTGGTCAGCAGGCTGTTGATCCCGCTGATGCCTGCCGCCGGTCCCTTCAAAGTCATCGATTCGCCCGGAGCCAGCGCCACCTGCTGCGTCGACGCCCCGGTCCCTTCAAGCGAGTTCCCCGCCACCGAGAAAAACGTCGGGAAGCTGGACGAATTGATGTTCGCGGACGCAATGTAATCGGCCGCGCGCCCCGCCCATCCCGTGGGACTGTGGCCCTGCGCAATCGACGTCTGCCACGCCAGTTGCTGATCCGCGTGCGAAAACAGGTTCAGCGGGATGGTCAGCGCCTGCGCGGCTTGATACTGCGCCCGCGTCAACGGCTGCACCAGCGGCCCGACATTCGCGACCACCGCCAGCTCTTTGCTCGAAAAAAGGCTGGCCACTTCCGCCAGCTTGGCGTGAAATGCGAACGGCGCTCCGGTGTTGCTGGTCACCGTCGGCGTCAGATTGCTGCCGCTCAACGCCAGGCTTCCGCGGATCGATTGATAGGCCGGATAATTCACGTCGTCCATGGGAATGATGGTGTTGTTCGAGTCGTTGCCGCCGAACAAAAACACGCACACCAGCGCCCGGTAATCGCCTCCGCTCTGCGCGAGCGCGGGAAGCAAACCGAATGGACGCAGCGCGAGCGTTCCCACCGTCGCCGCGCCGACGCGAATAAATCCTCTGCGTGAAACCATTTTGCTTTCTCCCTTTTTTATTGGATGATCTGATACTCGCCGGACGTCAGCACCACGTACAGCGCCGCCTGCGCCTTCGCGGCAGCCGAGCTCTCGGCGTCCACCGCGGCCGTGGCCGCCTCTGTCATCGCCGCCGACATTTCGCCGTGCAGGAATATCGAGCTGATGTAATTTAACAGCGTCGTGGTGTTCGCCGTCGCCTGCGTCGTGAAGGGCGCAAGATTAATTGTGAATCCCTTCGCCTTCGTGCCGTAGAGAATCGAGCTCACCAGGTTCACCCGGTCCGCCGCCGTTTGCGTCGAGTAAATCTGAAACTCCGGTCCCACTAATCCGAACTCCGTGCGCGATTGCGGCGAGAAGTAGCTGAACACGCTGGGCGCGTTGAACAGGTTCTCGCCCATTTCGCTCGTGTCGCCCGAAATCGTGCTGGTCGCGTCCACCGTGGCGTTCAATCCGCGCAGCACGCTGGTCATGAACAGAATCGGTTCGCGCATATGGCCGAAGGAGACGGCCTCGGTCGACGACGGAATGTCGCCGGCGCGCGCTTCCGGGTCCATCAGGATGGCCTTGATCACCGCCTGCAAATTGCCTCGGACGCCCGTGCCGTCGTCTGTAAATACCGTCGAGATGCGCTGGATGTAAGCGGGGCTCGGGTTGCTGGTCACCAGGTGCTCGATCAATTGCTGGCTGATGAACGGAGCCATCGTCGGCTGCGCCATCAGCGCGTCCAGCAGGGACTCCAGGTCCTCAGGCGCGGTTTGTCCGGCGGGAACCGTGACGTTTCCATAAATCGTTTTCGCGCTCTTGTCGTGTTCGGCATCGACCGAAAACATCTGGCCCAGGTAATACGCCGGATTATTGTTTTTTGCCGTCGCGCCCGGCGCGGTCGGATAGGTCCATCCGGTCAGGATCTGCGAAAGGCCGGTTACGTCC
>JBEKOZ010000618.1:0-3610 GCA_049521275.1 Bryobacteraceae bacterium
GCGCCCCTAGGCGTGCCGCGTCGCCACTCGTGGCGACGCCAAAGTCCCGTGAGAACTTCACCCATTCATCTGCCCAAACACCACCCCCGCCTTCTCTCCCACTCCCGAGCTATAAAGATACTTCGCCCCCGCAACCGCCAGCTCTTCCCGATCCGACGCCAGATCCAGCATCGTCGCCTCAATAAACGCATCCAGCGGCATCGGCCCTCTACCCGGCTCCGCCACGAACGTCGAATGCCCCGCTCCCAAATCCGTAGCCACCCACGGTGGAATCACTTCAATCACTCTTACGCTGGTATTCCTCAACTGATGCCGCAGCGACACCGTGAAGGAATGCACAAACGCCTTCGTCGCGCAATAAACCGGAAAGCGCGCCATCGGGACAAACGCCAGCCCCGACGACACGTTGACGATCGTCGCCGAATCCTTGCTCTTCAAGTGCGGCAAAAACGTCGTAGTCACGCCGAGCACGCCCATGATATTCGTCTCGATCTCCTCCGCAATTTCCTCTTCATCCACCGGCCCGGAAAAATCGTGCTGCCGCTGCACCCCAGCGTTGTTGATTACCACGTTCAACTCGGGAAACTTCCCGGTCACCTCCGACGCAGCGGCCGCGATGCTCGCCCGGTCCCGCGTATCCAACACCACGAAATCCAACCCGGTCTTTTCGAGAACCTCCCGCCGCCGCCCCGCGATAATCACGTGATTCCCGAGCTTATGAAAAGCCTCCGCGAGCCCTCCGCCGATGCCCGAACCGCCGCCCGTAATCAGAATCGTGTTGCCAGTTGTAAGCATGTCTCGTAAGCTAACATACGCATCGTACATAATAGATAGGATGTTGCTGCGCAAGCTGCTGCCGTATACCTCCGCGGCGGTCGTGGTCGCCTTTATTTATGCCGCCTGGACGATGTACTCGCGCTCGGTGGAGAATCGGCGGTTGGAGGAAGCAGCCGCCGCGAAGAAACGTGCGTTCGACCAAAAAACTCTGGATATGATCGGATCCGATCTGAAAATCACTCAATTTTACGCGGACTCCGCGATTCATCCCGGTGGGAAAGCGCTGGTCTGCTACGGCGTGGCGAACGCCAAATCGGTGCGCATCGAGCCCGCCATCGAGCCCATAACGCCGTCGCTCAGCCGCTGCATCCAGGCCTCGCCGCCGAAGACCACCGAGTACACCCTGACGGCCGAAGACGCCGCCGGACACAGCGTCGCCCAGACGATCGTCGTGAAAGTCCAATAATGCGCGAGACCATTTCTCCGGCAAAGAGCGTTACAGGAATCATCACTGTTCCGGGCGACAAATCGATTTCCCATCGCTACGGAATGCTGACCGCGATCGCCCAAGGCGAGAGCAAAATCGCCAATTATTCGACGGGCGCCGATTGCCAGTCGACGCTCGCGTGCATGCAGGCCCTGGGCGCGCGGATCGAGCGCAAAGACGGTCTTCTCATCGTCGAAGGCGGCGCGCTCACTGAACCCTCAAGCGAGCTCGACGCCGGCAATTCCGGCTCCACCATCCGCATGCTTTCGGGCATTCTGGCGGCGCAGAAATTTACCTCGCGCATCGGCGGTGATGAGTCGCTCTCCAAGCGTCCCATGAAGCGGATCATGCAGCCGTTGACCGAAATGGGCGCCGAGCTCGAAGCCACGGGAGGCCAGTTTCCTCCGCTCACCATTCACGGCCGCCCCCTGCGCGGAATCGACTACACGCTGCCGATGGCCAGCGCCCAGGTGAAGAGCTGCGTGCTGCTGGCCGGCCTCTTCGCCGACGGCGACACCATCGTCCGCGAACCGGTTCGCACGCGCGATCATACGGAAATCGCGTTGCAGGAATTCGGCGCCGATATCGAGGTCGACCGCCGCGTCATCACCCTGCGGGCGGGCGCGAAGCTCACCGGCCGCGAACTGGTCGTTCCGGGCGATCTCAGCTCGGCGACCTTCTTTCTGGTCGCGGCCCTAATGTTGAAGGACTCGAACCTGGTGATCCACGGCGTCGGCTTGAACCCGACGCGGTCCGCGCTGCTCGATTTTCTGGTCGGGATGGGCGCGCCGATCCAGGTGCTCGATTTGCAGCAGAGCGGAGGCGAAGTGATCGGCGATCTCCGCGTGCGTGCGCCCAAGCTCGGCCAGCGCGTGAGCGGCGGCGTGATCCAGGGCGCCTTGACCGCGGGGCTGATCGATGAAATCCCCGCGCTGGCCGTGCTCGGAGCCGCAAGCGAGAGCGGATTGACGGTGCGCGACGCGGGCGAGTTGCGGGTCAAGGAAACCGACCGCATCGCGACCATCGAGATGAATCTGCGCCGCATGGGCGTCGAAATTGAATCGACGCCGGACGGATTCCACGTCGCCGGCAAGCAGCAATTTCACGCCGCCGAGATCGATTCCTGCGGCGATCACCGCATCGCCATGGCGTTCGCCGTGGCCGCGCTGGCCGCCGATGGACCCTCCGTAATCGACGGCGCGGAATCGGCGCGCGTGTCTTTCCCTGAGTTTTTTAGTACACTTCAACAGATCGCTGTTTAATCGGAGTTCCCATGAATCTGGCCACAGATCTTACCCTGCCTGGCTATGTGCACGACCTGAACAACGTCTTTCAAACGCTGGTGGAGGCGGCCGACCTGCTTTCAGGCGATCCCCGCTGGGCTCCCGTCTCGGCGGTGATTTTGCGCAGCATCGAACGCGGCAAAGGGATCACCGAAAGCATGCAACAGGCCGAAGAAGCGCCCGCGCCCTTCGAAACCATCCTCAATAACGCGATCGCCTTTGCCGAGGATTCTCTGATCGGCGGACGCGGTCCCGAGATTCATTTCGTGTGCGCCGTCGAACCGGGCATCGAGCTGCGCCGCACCTGGGCCTGGGAGCGCGTGCTGATCAACCTTTTCTCGAACGCCATGCGCGCCATGCCCGACGGCGGCACCATCCACGTTTCCGCGCGCCAGCACCATGGCCATGCCGAGATCATCGTTCGCGACGAAGGCGATGGGATTGCCCCGGAGATTCTGGCCGACCTGTTCCGTCCCCACGTCTCCACCAAAGCGCGCGGCGGCCTGGGCTTGCATATCGTCGAGACAATCGTGCGTCAGGACGATGGCGAAGTGCGCGCAGCCAATCGCGCCGACGCCCGCGGTGCGGAGTTCGTCATCACCCTCCCCGCCGAGAAACCCGTCGCTCGTCCGGCGCACGCCTAGTTTGTCCGCCCCGCTTGGTGTATAATTTTGCGAAGGCAAAAATTCACCAAGGAGATCTGGATGCGCTTTTCGAGCTGGCAGTCTGTCATGCTTCTACTCGCACTTCTTGTAATCGGGAGTGCGGACAAGACGTTTGCCCAAGTGATCAACTTCGAGGCCCAGTGCCCTGGCGGGGTGCAAACCAGCGGCCCGTGTTCGAGCACTTTCGCCGCCGGCGGACCCGCCCAGACGTTGAATGTCTCAACCACCATCGGCACCGTGACCTTCCAGGGCGGCATCCTGCTCGACGACACTTCCGGTGCGGTAGCCGACGAATCAGCGATTTATATCACCTCGAGCTTTGGCGTATCAGGCTATACCAATCCCATAACCATCACCTTTCCGCAGGCAATCACCAATTTCTACTTGACCGTGTTGAA
>JBEKOZ010000619.1:0-3593 GCA_049521275.1 Bryobacteraceae bacterium
CCGGGCACGCTGGCGCCACAGAATCCCGAGATACTGGCACTTAAAGCATTGAATTACGTAGTCGCCGATATCGCGAAAGGCACGGTGCTCGTAATTTGGCGCGAGAACTCTCCAAACTGGTTCGCGTTCCGCTAGTTGGCCGCTAATGGACGAGCTCTGCAGATCGTTCGTAAGCACGAGCTGCCCCACCGCGAATGTCGTGTAGCGCCGCGCCCGGACTCGAACCCTCGACCTCGGCATTATGAGTGCCACGCCCTAGTTATCAAGTCAATCTTTTCAACAACTTACCGCGTGGCGCCCGTTGCAAATAGCACCACGAAGCACAATGAAGCAGCACTGGGTCCCGCAAAACTCCCGCAACGTTCTGAGTAACGTGTGAGGGTATCTCATTCAGTCCTTTAAGCTTGCGAGCAATCGGGCCGCAGTCATCAGGTCAACCGTCTCCAAACCTTCAGAGAAGCGGCCGAGCACGAGTTCAAGAAGCGCCTGTGCTTGCTCGGACCGTCCGCGAACGGCCCATAGCCTCGTCAGTTCCATCGCGGTGCGCAACTCCCACGCTAACGCACCCTGTCGACGACTCAAGTCGAGCGACTGCATGAAGCACGTTTCCGCGTCGTCTCGGCCCACTTGCGGCATAGATAGCAGCAGGCCGCCTTTTACGCGCAACAGTTCCGGCATGTGCGACAGATCCCCGTTGACTTGTGCCGATGCGATAGCCTCATCGATCACCGCCATACCTTCGGCCACTCGGCCAAGCGCCGCAAGGCCTTGGACGAGTGAGGTATTGAATGCGGGCAGTAACTCGTAACGCACCTCGCGAAGACCCTCGATGCAGCGTTGCAAGCTCTCGACCCCGCGTTGGAAATCGCCGCAGCAAATAGCCAACTGACCTTGGAAGCCCAGGTCATGCACCCTCCCCATGGATCTGGATTCGGTACGCGCAACTATCGCAGCCAGATGTCTTTTGGCGCCTTGCAGATCGCCCGTCCAGAGAAGCACGGAAAAGGTCCAGTCGAGAATCAGGCCCAGCCGAATATCCATCGATTCGGCGTCCGCGACGGTGCGGCGCACACATTCCATCGCCTGCGCCGGATAGCCTTGCATCCACAGCGTCCTCGACAGCGCGGCACCCGCCCACAGATGGTGCCCCGCGCTCAGCAGGATCGCGCCGCTCCGCGAAGAATTGGATCCTCCCTGCAGGCTCGCCTCGAGCTCCCGCCTGGCCGCACTCAAATCTCCGATAAAATGCAGCGTTATCCCCAAGAGCGTACGAGCCAACGCGAGAGCGGCGGGATCGCCACTGGCACCGGCGACGGTGACCCCACGTTTTGCGTGGTTCAGGGCGCTCTTACAATCCTCGGTGCGTGTGGCGGACGCATGAAGCGGGACGAGCATCTGCAAGTGCTTGATGACGTCTCCGCGCTCCTCGGCAATTGCCATGCCCCTGTTGAAGGCGGCACGCGCCGGTTCTGGCTCTCCGCGCCGGAACATGAACGACATTCCAAGCGTCGCCTGAAGTTGCATCTCTTCGTCTCCGCCGCGCGTAGTCTCGTCGAGCGCAAGAAGCGCGCGCTCCGACCACAAGTGAATCTCAGGTCCCCAGAACGTGCACGCCCAAAAGACAGGCATCGCCGCGGCGGCGAGGCGCACACCCATTCTACTGTCGCCGTTGGGGCCGAAGCACCACTCCAGGGCTGCGCGAACATTGGCGAGATCGGCGAGATGGAGCGCTCGTTGTGCCGCACTCGACAAAACCGGCCATTCAGCCGCCATCTGCTCCAGCCGCTGGCGGTAGTACTCCGCGTGGCGGCTAGCCAATTCAGCGCGCTCCGCCCCGTCGACCGCTATCTCCAACGCGTAGGCACGCGTCGTATCCAGCAAGCGGTAGCGCAGCGGTACGCCGCTGCCGTCAGCGACGACCATCGACTTGGCAACGAGGCTGTCAATGGCGTCTAGCACGTGAGCGTGAGCGTGATCGAGTGTCGCGCACGCCAGCACTGCGCGTGCCGCCTCGAGGGTAAAGCTGCCGATGAATATCGCGAGTTGGTGCAGCACCTGCCGTTCCGGATCGGACAAGAGCCCGTAGCTCCAGTCCAGGGTAGCTTTAAGCGTCTGTTGGCGTGGCGCGGCGGTACGGTGCCCAACCCAAAGCAGGGACAGCCGTTTTTCCAGAAGCGCCGCAGTTTGCTCGAGCCCGTACGCGCCGACCCGTCCGGCCGCCAATTCGATCGCGAGCGGCAGGCCCTCAAGCTTTCGGCAGATTCTCGCTACCGTGGCGGCATTGGCGTCGCTGAGTATCAGGCGCGCGCCCGTCGCAGTAGCTCGCTCCAAGAATAGTTGCGTTGCGGGAAAGGTCAGCGCGCTGGCACTCGCTGTAAGTTCTAGATCCGCCGGCGGCAACGCAAGCGGTTTCAATCGGTAGACGTGCTCACCCTCCACCCTCAAGGCTTCACGGCTGGTTGCCAGGATGTAGACCAGCGGGGCAGACGCAAAAATTCGTTCGGTTAGAGCTGCCGTCGCCTCCATCAGATGTTCGCAGGTATCGAAAATCAGAAGGATGCGCTTGTCGCGTAAATAAGTGACGAGGACCGAGGTAGGATCGTCCGTCAGAACCGACAGCCCGAGCATAGAAGCCACGGACCCGGCCACCAGACCCGGCTCTCTCAAGGTCCCAAGATCGACGAAGAGGACAGCACCCGCGAAGGCATCGGCAAGCTCGTGTCCGACCGCCAGCGCGATTGTCGTCTTTCCGACGCCGCCGGTGCCCACAACTGTAACAAATCGTGAATCTGCCAACAGGGAAGAGAGTGCGAGAACGGCGTCGGCCCTCCCGAGCATGTGGGACAGTCGGCTCGGGATATTGGCGAACGGAAGTCGACCGGACGTGCTGGTGGATGGAACCTCTGGCGCGACCCCTGAATCTCCTAAGTCCTCGCCTTTCAACCGCGAAACCGCCGCCACGAAACGGTAGCCACGTCCAGGCAGGGTGGTGATGCTCCGCGGGCCCAGTGCCTTGCGGAGGCTGGCGACATGAAACCGTAGATTGCCTTCGGTGACGATCACGTCGGGCCAGACAAGAGCAATCAACTCCCTTTTTCCTATCGCTTGGTTGGGCCGGGAGGCGAGTGCAATCAACAGATCCAGGGTCCGCGCGCCGAGATCCACGGGAACGCTTTCTCTCATGAGGACTCTTGTGCGTGCAGACAATCTGAAGGGACCAAAAGAGAGGACGTCAGCGGTCTGCGCCTCCGGTGTCGTCATAGCTTTCGCAAGCCTTTCATTTTCAGAACTGCGGAACGTTAACTGCGGCTGCTTTGCGATCGCGAACAGCCACCAGATAAGGCATAACGGGCCCTTAGGCCTGCCCTAGGGGTGAATACTAGCAAGGCCCATATCAAGGGACATGCTCAATTCTCGCTCGCCGGAAAGCAATATCCTCGACCCCGGCATTTTCGGCGGTGACTTTGAATTCCGACCAATATTTTCAACAACCTAGCGCGTGGCGCCCGTTACAAAAAACATCACGAAGAATAACGAAGCACCACTGAGTCAGACAAAACCTACATAATCTCCCCGCCGATCAGATTGCCTTC
>JBEKOZ010000620.1:0-3582 GCA_049521275.1 Bryobacteraceae bacterium
GAAAATCCCACAACGGCTTGCCGCTCACCGCATCCAGCGCGAAGAAGTTCCCTTCATCCGAGCCGGAAAAAACCAGTCCGCCTCCGGTCGAAAGCACGCCCGACCACGCCGCGGTGTTCAATGGAAACTCCCAGCGAAGTTTCCCGGTGGCGACTTCGAGCGCTCGAACCGCTCCTTTTTTCTCGTCGTGCGGAATGTCGGCTTCGCCGCCGCCCGCGAAGAACGTGCCTGGTTTGTAATCGGCCTCGCGCTTGTAATAGATCGACCCGAGCTCGCGTACCGATACATAAAACAAGCCGGTCAACGGGCTATACGATGGGCTGAACCACACGGTGGCTCCATTCAGGTTGGGGTAGATGACGGTCCCCTCCGCGCTCGGCTCGATAGCGGGAAGAAGCGTCGGCCGTCCGCGATCGTCCAGCCCCTTCGCCCACGTTTGCCTGGCATAAGCGCGCGCCGTGATGAACTCCCCGCTCGTCCGGTCCAGCACGTAAAAGAACGCGTTGCGGTTGGCCACCGCCACCAGCTTCCGCCTGGTCCCGCGCACTTCCGCCTCGAATAGAACCGGCACATGCGCCGAATCCCAATCGTGGGTGTCGTGCGGGGTGAACTGGAAATGCCACTTCAACGCGCCCGTATCGCCGTCAAGCGCCACCAGAGAACAGGTGTACAAATTGTCGCCAAGACGCGAATCGGCGTTCCAATCCGGCCCCGGATTTCCGACGCCCCAATACACCAAATTCGACTCAGGATCATAGGAACCGGTCACCCAGGTGGACCCTCCACCGGTCTTCCAGCTATTCTTATACTTCTCGTCCTGCGGCCATGTTTCACTGCCGGGCTCGCCCGGCGCGGGAACGGTCCAGAATCGCCAGGACCGTTGCCCGCTCGCCGCATCGTAGGCGTCGACGAAGCCGCGAATCCCAGCTTCGCCGCCGCTGATTCCAATCAGCACTTTCCCTTTAATCGCCAGCGGCGCGAGCGTCAGGCTATAGCCGGGCTTGTAGTCCTCGACTCTAGTGGACCATCGCTCGGCGCCGCTCTTGATATCAAGCGCGACCAGATAGCAATCGAGCGTCGCGACAAACAACCGGCCGTCCAGAATCGCCGGTCCGCGGTTCACGTGCCCGAAACCGATCGACTGATAATCCTTGGGCAGCGGACGGCTCCATTTCCAAAGTTGCCTGCCGGTGCGCGCATCGAGAGCAGCGGCGGAGTTCGGAGCAGTAATGTACATCACGCCATCAACGACGATGGGCGACGTCTCCGCGTGTCCACTCTCGAACTGATGCGCCCATTTCACGCGTAACCCGGCAACATTCGCCGCAGTGATTTCGGATAGCGGAGAGAAGCGATGGCCGAAGTAATTTCCCGAATAGGTCAGCCAGTTGCCCGGTTCCTTCTGTGCATTGACGATTCGATCGTAGGGCACCTGCGCACTGACGGCGACGGTCAGAACCCATACACACCACTTCATGATTTCCCCTTCAGGTTCGCCAGATAGGCCACCAGATCGTCCAACTCGGCCGCGCTGAGAGACCCTTCGAAGGAAGGCATCGGAGTCTCGTTCGGGAGCCGCTTCAGGTCCCGCAGCTCCGATTTCCGGAAGCTATGGAATTGCCCGCGAGCGTCCTTGATCTGAATATTGAACGAGTCTTCGTTGACGCGGATGCCTCGAATCGTCGTCCCCGTTTCGGTGACCGCGGCGACATAAAGAAATCCTTCCGGAAGCAGCGTGGCGGGCCGAAGAACCGCCTGCCGCAGATGCGCTCCGTTGCGCCGCGCGCCGATGTCGGTGAGCTCCGGTCCGAAGCCGTCGCCCTTCCCGTCGACCATGTGACACCCCGCGCATCCTTTACTTTGGTAGACGCGTTCGCCGCGCGCGGCATCGCCCGGAAGCGCCTCTGGAGGGAGCGCGCCCAGGGACCGCACATACGCCGCGACAGAATGAACTTCGTGCTCATTCAACTGCCATGCACCCGGCATCTCAGGTTCAATCCCGTTTGAGATCACCGCCCAAAGCGCCTCATCATCCGGCGCTTTCCCAAGCTTCGGACGATTCAGACCAGGCCCGCGCCCGCCTGTTCCGGTCTGGCCATGGCAGAGCGCGCACTGCGATTCGAAGATTTTTTTTCCGGCCGGAAGATCCGCGGTCACCTGCGCGATCGCATTCATCGCCAGCAGCCCCAGCATCCATTTCGTCATACCGACGCTCAGTATACCTGGAAAACCGCGGAAGTCGGGCTCGGTGCTTTGTCCGGACGCTTATTGCTGCTTCGGTTGCAGCGTCAGTACCGTTTCCTTCTGTCCGCCGGGGTGGAAGATCTTTCCGACCGCACGCAGGAAGCGGTTGCCTTTCTGGGGTTGTTCAACCGATTCCTCCGCCGGAACTGGAGCGGCCGTCCGGTCCACGGGAAGTCGGTTTGCATTCGCTTCGATCAGGCTCTTATAGCCGACTCCGCTTTTCGTGGGAGCCGGGTTGGTGACTTGCGACTCCCCGGCGGGAGCAGCCGGCGAAGCAGCAACAACCAGCGGGGCTTCGAACTCGCGCCCGGACGGCGGCGCGGCAACACTCACACGGACCACCGGCGGCAAGGTTGGCGGTGGAACGTCGTTTCGCGGACGGGGAACCACCCGGACCGCTGGACGCTTCCCGCCCACCGGAGGCGGCGGCGGAACCATCAGGCCATGCGGCTCGGAAGAGACCTGCAAGACGGGATCGGTGTCAGCTGCGGGCGTCGCTTGTGCTTCTTCGGAACTGGCAGGAGCATCTTGCGCCGCGGCTTGGACATCCGTTGGAGCGTCCGAGGGCGCGTGCAACACCCGGTATACGCAAACGCCGAGCAGAACCGCGGAGAAGATGATCAGGAACAACCGCACGCCTCTGAGGATGTCGTTCCGGAACGCCACAGCTGAACTCCTTCAGTAGAATCATCGACGATCCGGCACTACAGGTCTATAACCCGGGACCCCCTTTTTTGTCCCGAGAAGGCGTAAGGGGAACGCCTTAGTTGGATTCCCGACTCAAGCTCAGTTTTCTGACGGCTTGGCTGCCTGATCGATCACGAGAATCTCGTAGGGAGCCTTTGTCGATTCCAGTTTGAGGCCAAGCTGCTGGACGGCGGTGAACATGGAGGCGGCTTCCGAATCAGATCCGGACGCCCGGTCCGCGGGAAGCCAGTCCAGCGTATACGCATAAAATCCAGTCAGTCCGGTCTTGTCAATAACAGGACGGCCCGCTGTGTTGGAGAGCTGGCGCGCCAATCCTTCCATGGATCCCCGAGCAGTCACCATATGAATGAGGCCTGTATAGCTCGCCGTGACAAGGCTATTTCCATCCGCGTCGGGGGAGCTGTTCTTGAGCTTAGGCCCGTTCTTTCCCACGACCAGAGCGAACACCGGCAGATCTTTGGTCTCGCGGTGGATTTTGAGTTGAAAACGATCGGCCATCAAGGCCTGGAACATCGCCCGCGCCGGCTCCTCTCCGAGCACACCGTCGCCCTCCGCCTTGGCGGCAATGTCGTAGTGATCCACGCTCGCCCAGTTCGGTCCTCCCGAGATCTGATCGTATTTCACGCGGTA
>JBEKOZ010000621.1:0-3582 GCA_049521275.1 Bryobacteraceae bacterium
ATTACCAGATGGCCGCCTTCTTCTCGGCGGTCGGACTGCGGCCTGGCTACGAAGTGGGGGAGGAGATCGTCTACGATCAGCGCGAAGGCTACGAGATGCATCACCCCAAGGACAACCGGGTGATGGCGCCGCAATTTCTGGTCGCCTCAGTAGGCGCCGTGAAGATTCCTTCCGACGAGAAACGACGGGACGCATTCGCCGACTGGCTGGTATCGAAGGAGAATCCGTTTTTCGACAAGGCGATCGCAAACCGGATCTGGAGCTACTTCCTCGGTCGCGGCATTATCGACCCGGTCGACGATATTCGGGCGTCCAATCCGCCGGTGAACGCGGCGCTGCTCGCGGCCTTGACCAAGGATTTGACGGACCATCAATTCGATTTACAGCATCTGATGCGCGTCATCGTGAAGTCCAGAACCTACCAGGCTTCTTTCCAAACCAACGAATGGAACGCCCTCGATGGCGACAACTTCTCGCATGCCATTCCGCGGCGCTTGAGCGCGGAGCCTTTGATGGACGCCGTAACCCAGGCGGCAGGCGTCCGGCCGAACTTTCCCGAGGTGCCCGAAGACACGACGGCTTCGCAACTTCCAGATCCTCATGTAGGAGCCGACGGATTTCTCGACTTATTCGGACGCCCCACTCGCGAATCGTCCTGCGAGTGCGAACGGCGAGCCGACTTCAGCCTTCCGCAAGCGCTGAACCTGATTAATGGCACGACCATTTCAGATGCGGTAGCGGATTCCAAGGGCCGGATCGCAAAGAATGTGCTGGCGGGGATGACCGACGCAGCCATGATAGAGGATCTGTACTTAGCGACGCTGACCAGATTGCCGACTAAAAGTGAAGCCGAAAACGCGTCGCACTATCTGGCCGGCGGCCCCCAAACCCAGAAGGCGCAGGATTTGCTCTGGGCGCTGCTGAACAGCAAGGGATTCCTCTACATTTACTAGATGCGGAAAATGAACCAAACAGAAATGAGGCGCTTGTGCTGAATATTCCTGGACGAATCGCCGGACAGACCTGCGAAGGACCCACACGGCGGGAACTGCTGAGGATCGGCTCGCTCGGCCTGGCTGGGTTGCACCTGCCTGGCTTCTTTCTTTCGCAAAAGTTGGCCAAAGCCGCCGGCACCGCCAATAAGTACGCCGGCGCGCGAGGCTTCGAGAACGCGAAGAACGTGATTATGATTTTTCTCCAGGGAGGCCCGAGTCATATCGACATCTGGGACCCGAAACCGGAGGCGCCGGAGAATATCCGCGGAGAGTTCAAGCCGATTAAAACCAAAATTCCAGGCACCATGATCGGCGAGCATATGCCGATGATGGCGCAGGTCATGGACAAGGTGACCCTGATAAGGTCCATGAGCTACACCCCGAACGGCCTGTTCAACCACACTGCGGCGATCTACCAGATGTTGACGGGATACCCGCCGGACAAAGTTTCGCCTTCCGGCCAATTGGAGCCTCCCAACGCGGCGGATTTTCCCACAGCGGGAAGTCATGTCAGCAAACTCAAGCCGATGAAGGATGCCATGCTTCCGTTCGTCGAACTGCCCAGGCCGCTCCAGGAATCGGGAATCATCGGCAAGGGTGGCGCCGCCGGCTTCCTCGGAAAAGCGTATGACCCGTATCGCATGTATCAGGATCCTGCGGGCAAGGTGACTCTCGACGACCTGTCCCTGCGCAAAGATATTCCGCCGGAGAGACTGAAAGAGCGGTTTGAATTGCTGAAAGGCATCAACGGGTCGATGCCCGATCTCGAAAAGGCGCTGAACAAGTCGGCGGTCGACGAATACTACGGCAAGGCGTACGATCTGGTCCTCAGCGGCAAAGCGCGCGACGCCATGGATCTGACGAAGGAAACGACGCAGATGCGGGAGCGCTACGGAATGCACACGTTTGGCCAGAGTGTGTTGATGGCCCGCCGGCTGATCGAAGCCGGAACCAAGTTCGTGCAGGTGAATTGGCCGTCGGTAGCGAATGGCGATCCGGAGAAAACCGCGTGGGATACGCACGCCGCAAACTTTGCGCCGTTGAAGAATCTCCATTGCCCGAAGCTCGACCGCTCGCTATCGGCCTTGCTCGAAGACATGGACCAGCGCGGATTGCTGAAAGAGACGCTGGTAGTGGCGATCGGCGAATTCGGCAGAAGCCCGAGAATGGGCGTTTCGACCAGCGGGAATAGCAACAGTCCGGACGGGCGCGACCATTGGCCATACTGCTATAGCGGCGTTGTTGCCGGAGCGGGGATGGCGCGCGGCATGCAGTACGGCGAATCGGACGCGACCGCGTCGAGTCCGAAAGAGAAGCCCGTGCATCCCAACGACCTGCTGGCGACGATCTACTACGCGCTCGGAATCGATCCGGATATGGAAATCCGGAACCATCTGAACCAACCGCGTGAACTGGTGAAAGGCAAAGTGCTTCTCGACCTGTTCATGTGACAAAAGGAGCCAGCTACTGCACCGCAATAGTCGCGGTCGCGGGGCTGGATGCGCCGCCCACGGCGACTACCACCGCGACGGCGTTACCCGGCGTCACCGTGGCGGGCACGATCGCATTGACCTGGAGCGCGCCCTCCACCAGGCCGGGCGCGTTTCCGGCATAGGAAACCGTCGCGGTCTGGCCGCCGATCTGGACCGTGACCGCCAGCGGCTGCTGCCCCGTCGATGGTGCCAAAGCGACGAGCCCATCCACCCCCGCCGGTGAAACGGAGCCCTGACCGGTGGCGAAAATGAGGATCGTGCTTCCGCGTACAGCGGGACTGGCCGTGGAGTTCACCGAGTAATCCTGGTTCAGGACCGCGGCTTGGCCCGCGCCGAGGGCATTCAGAGTGAAGATCCCCGGCTGCGCAGCCAGCACCGGCACGCTGACGGCGGGTGAGAACACTCCCAGGTACTCGACCCGCACGCTGGTGCTGGTCTGACCCGCGATCTCATACGGCGCCAGGACATTCAACTGGCCCGCGCCGGCGTAAAGGACGGGCGCGGCAATGCCGTCGAACCACACCCGCGCGCCGGACAGCGAATTGGGCACGACACCCGCGCTGACCTGATTGCTCAGGCCCGCGACTGGTCCCAGGTTCTGCCCGAAAATGGCGACTACTTCTCCAGGCGCGACGCCGCCGCCCGCATACGTGGCTGCGTTGACGATCCCGCCCTCGAAAATCACGGGCGGCGCCTGCGCCAGGCGCACGAACGCGACCCCGTAACCAGGGAAGGAAACCGGGATGATGCTGGCGGGCGTGACCGACTGCGCAGAGGGACCGGCGGAAGCGCTGGTATCGGCGTTGATTTCAATGACGCTGGCGAGCGCGAACGAGCCCAACGCCGAGACGTCCAGGCTCACAATGGCAGGCACGCCCGGACCGTCGTTATCGGTCGAGTTACGGACCGCGTGGTTAGCCAGCATAATCACAACCGAGCCGTCGTCGTTGCGCACGGCCAACGCTTCGAGCGCGCTCGCGGCGGAGTTGTTCACTTCGAGAATGGATGCGCCCGGCGGCGACGGGAACAGATGCGCCAGTTCGTAATCGGTCCAGTAGCTGAGGTAGGTGGCGCCGGAGTTGTAGTCGACCTCG
>JBEKOZ010000622.1:0-3573 GCA_049521275.1 Bryobacteraceae bacterium
GATGTCGACGGAAGTCACCACCAGCGTCTCACCCGCAGGCACTGTATATTGGGAATTCGCCGGCGGCGGCACATCGAAATTAAAGCCCGCCGGCGGCACGGCCACGCAACCAACGTTTAAGGACGTACCAGGGAACTCAATAGCACTACCGGGCAGAATGCCGCACTCAATCTGGACGATCTGAGCCGCTTGGTTGCCGATGCTCTGCGTAATCGCCGGGCTCGCGCTGGTGTTGACTACCTGGACAGCGGTCGCGACGACGGCGTGAACCGCCCTGGGCGCGAGCAGCGCCAATATCAGTCCGGCCAGAACCACGCCGCCCGTTCCCATTAATAACGATTTGAGGAATTTCATGGATGTTCTCCTTTTCGAAGATGCTTCAAGCAACAGAGAGCGGCTAAACCGACTGCCATGAGCCAGAGAGCCCCCGGCTCGGGAGCGAATCCGGAAGTCGACGTAATATCCACGGCGTAGTTTCCGTTGGGGGTGATGCACGCGTTGGACACCGGATCGCAGGTCTGGAACACGCCGGCGGTGAGATCCGTGAACCCTTCAGAGAGCGCTCCGTTATCGTAAATGGCATTCGGGATGTAGTTGGCGTCGGTAAGCACCAGGGTGTAGGTGCCAGCCGCAAGGACGACTTGCATGAAGTCGTCGCCGCAATCGTTATCCGACCCGATGGCGACCGTCCCGGCCGGAGGACAGTTTCCGACGTAGGACCAAGGTAGATTCAGCAGATTGTCCGCATCCGCCAGCGGGTTTCCGGAGCCGTCCACATACATGGTTGCCGTCGCCGCCGGACCCGAAAAGAGGGCGATCAATGGGTCGAAGCCGCCCGAGGGAATTACCTGTCCCCCGGCGTTCGTTCCGCCGCCAAACCCCCATGTCTCAAAAGTGACCAAACCGGAGGACGGGAGTGAAAATGTGGTCTCGAAGACGCTCTCCGGGGTGGCCAGCGTTCCAGTAAAGGACAACGCCGACCCACTGGCGGTGACCGGGAGTACGCTTAATGCCAGAATCTTGAGAACCGCAGCGCGTAGCCTGTTCGCATTCATTTTCAGCCTTCCGCAACCTCAGCGAGATTATGCGTCGAGCCTGCCGAAAATGGCATGAGGATCGCATGAGGACTCTCCTCATGAGGGATGAGGGACGTAAACGCTAAGGTACAATAGACTTCGCGATGAGCCTCGGATCCAACGGACGGCTGCGATTCGGCGACTACGAGCTCGATTCGAACGCCGGGAAGCTCTTTCGTGACGGCTCGGCGGTCAAGATCCAGCCCCAGCCGTTTCGGGTCCTGACCATTTTGCTGGAGCGGCCCGGCGAAATTGTCTCCCGCGAACAGTTGCGCGACCGCGTGTGGGGCGAGGCGACATTCGTCGAGTTCGATCAAGGGCTAAATTATTGCATCCGCCAAGTCCGAGTGGCGCTAGGCGACGGCGCCGCGGAGCCTGTCTACATCGAAACGCTGCCGAAACAAGGCTACCGGTTCATCGCGCCGGTAACCGGAGGGCCGGAAGCGGAAGCGCCGCCCGATCCGACGCCTCCCGCGGCGCCGGACCGGAGATGGATTTTCGCGGCCGTGGCCGGCGCTATTCTGACCGTCGCCGCGCTGTCCGTTTATGGACTTTTCCGTGCCCGTCCAGCACCGGTCGAGTACACGCAACTCACTGACTTCACCGATTCCGCGACGGCTCCGGCTTTGTCGCCCGATGGCCGCATGGTGGCGTTCATCCGCGGCAGCAGTGCGTTCCTGTCAGCCGACCAGATCTACGTAAAAATGCTGCCGGACGGAGAGCCCAAGCGCCTGACCGACGATCCGCGGCTAAAGTATCATCTGGCATTTTCTCCGGACGGATCTCAGATCGTCTACACGGTTATGCAGAATCCCGATTGGGCGACTTACAGCGTTCCGGTGCTGGGAGGCGAGTCCCGCCTGTTCATGAACAATGCAGCCGCGGTGACCTGGCTCGATCAGCGCCAGTTGTTGTTTTCCAGGATTCGCTCGGGTATGCATCTGGGTATCGTTACCGGAACTCAGGAACAGGAGAATTATCGGGAGCTGTATTTCCCCGCGCACGAAAGAGGCATGGCGCATTACTCCTACGCATCACCGGATCGCCATTGGGCGCTGGTTGTTGAAATGGATGGAAAAGGAGATTGGGCGGCGTGCCGGCTCATTTCAATGAACGGGGAGTCTCAGCCAAAGGCGATCGGTCCCGACGGCGCCTGCACATCGGCCGGCTGGTCGCCCGACGGCGCCTGGATGTATTTCACCGCCGCGGTCGCCGGGCAGAGCCATTTGTGGCGTCAGCGCTTCCCCAACGGGCGGCCGGAGCAAATCACTTTCGGCCCGACCGAAGAAGATGGAGTGGCGGTGGAGCGCAACGGGCATTCGATCATCACGTCGGTCGGAGTGCACGAAAGCTCCATCTGGCTGCACGACGAGCATGGCGAGCGGTCGATGTCCTCGGAGGGCGAAGTGATCACCGACAAGGCTGGGCCGGCGTTCAGCCCGGATAGCAAGACGCTTTACTATTTGCTGCGGCGCAGGACGGCGGGCGCTGGCGCGGAGCTGTGGCGCATGAATGTCGCTACGGGAGCGAGTGAAGGGCTGTTCCCAGGCGTGTTCATGACGGACTATGAAGTATCTCCCGACGGAAAACAAGTAGTCTATTCCACGGCGAGGACCGACAAACCATCGCGCTTGTGGATCGCTCCGATCAATAGAGAGTCTCCGGCGAGACAGATCGGCGATTCTGGGGAGTCTTCTCCCCATTTCGGCCGGAACGGGAAGATTCTATTTACCGTCGCCGAAGGAAGCTTCAACTACCTGGAGCAGATGAATCCGGATGGCTCCGAACGCGCCAAGGTGTTCGATTACCCGATCAATCAGGTTCAAGTCATCTCGCCCGGGCGCCGCTGGGTGGTGGCAGCCCTTTCGCGGAAGGACGGAAAGGGGGTCGAGGAAATGGCGATTCCGACGGACGGCGGGCCGATGCGCCTGATCTGCGCGAACTTCTGCTGGCCGGCGTTGTCGCCCAACGGAAGCTTTCTTTTCATACCCATCGAGGGGCAATCGCGGGAAACGCCTGGGCGTAGTCTGGCAATCCCTATTGGTCCGGGTGACACGCTGCCGGACTTTCCGCCGAACGGAATCGAACCAGGGTCAGGCGCGAGCGCGATTCCAGGAACTCAAGTAGTCGAGCGTGCAGAGCTGGTGCCCGGGAACGATCCCTCACATTTTGCATACGTGAATACCACGGTGCATCGCAATCTGTACAGAGTTTCGCTGCCTTGAACGCGAAATCCGTTGACGCCGAGGAAAACATCGCTGACCACGTAGAGGTGATCGCATGGTTGGATAAGTACTTGGGTAAGCGCCAATCGAAGGCGACGACTTTAGATTCCAACGCGGTTGTTTTTTACGCATTATGAAAGGGGCGCCCCTTTCGAGAACCCCACCACCACCGAAGATCGCAAAATTACTCAAACCGCTTCCAACGATCGTGCCCGCCGACGCATTGGCACTAATCGAGAACCCGGCGACGGAGGCTACTTGGCAGCGAGCGC
>JBEKOZ010000623.1:0-3572 GCA_049521275.1 Bryobacteraceae bacterium
AAGGAGAAAGGCGATGGGTAAGGTATGGTTCGGAGTCCTGATTGGCGCGGTGCTGGGGATCTTGGACGGGTTGACCTCCTGGTTTACGCCGGCGGTCCGGGCGCAATTGGCGGGCATCGTGATGGGATCCACGTTCAAAGGCGCAATCGCGGGGGCCGTCGCCGGATGGTTCGCGAGGCGCGTGAATTCGGTGCCGCTCGGGATACTGGTGGGCTTGGCGGTGGGGCTCCTGCTCGCCTATGGAGTGGCGGCGATGCAGCACGGCTATTATTTCGAGATCATGCTTCCGGGCAGCCTGGTGGGAGCCATTGCGGGTTACGCGACACAGAAACATCAGATTTCCTAAGGAGAGAAAATGGCGCGAGTGACGCATTTCGAGATTCCGGCGAACGAGCCGGAAAAGTTGTCGGCTTTCTACGAGACGGTGTTTCACTGGAAATTCAGTAAGTGGCCGGGGCCGGAGGATTACTGGCTGATCACGACGGGTGAGGGCGAGCCCGGGATTAACGGCGGATTGATGCGGCGGCGGCATCCGGAGCAGCCGCTGGTAAATTCGCTCACGGTACCTTCGGTGGATGATGCGGTGGCAACGGTGCTGGCGAATGGCGGATCGATCGCGGTGCCGAAAATGGCGGTCCCGGGAGTGGGGTGGCTGGCTTACTGCAAGGATCCGGAGGGAACCATTTTCGGGATGATGCAGAACGACCCGGCGGCGGCTTGAAGGAAAAGAATCCCCTGGCACGCCAGGGGTTATAACCCCGTCCGTTAGGGCGGGGATTTCGCGAGGCGTCGATAGTGCATGCGCCACAAACGCCGGACTGATCCACTGGTCCGGCTCGGCCTGCGCACGCGAATCATGGCCGACGCGGGCGTCGGCCGCGGTCCGGGGGGACCGCCCCACCCAAAGGGGTTCGGGAACAGAACACTAGTTTTGCGGTTTTAGGTCGACCACCGCGGTCTCGCCTTCGTGAACCGTGACCTCCTGGCCGCCTTCGTCCGGCATGGGGCCGCCGGAATCCATCTGCATCAGGCGGTACTTACCGGGCGACAGCCCTTCGAACTTGTACTGCCCGTTCTGGTCGGCCTGGGTGACGCGATTCCCTTGCTCCTCGGGACGCTGCGCATAGATCTGCTGTCCCGGAGGAGCCGATCCGCGGATGGTGGCGGTGTTGGTGCTGACCACGATCCTCAACGGGGCCGTCGCGCCGCCCGATAGATCCATGGGAGCGGAGGTCACGTCGGCGCTGCCCAGCCACGCCGATTTCAGGAACATCGTGGGCCCATACGCCTGCACATGCCATGGTCCTGGCATCACGCCCTTGAGCGTGAAGGTGCCATCATCATTCACCTGAGCTTGAGAATTCTGCATGTTGATCGGCTCCGGGGTTGTCAACATGACCTGGATTTGTCCGGGCGTGATGAGCGTCGTGCTTCCGCTACTCTCGATTTCCACTTTGCCGCTGAGCTCGATTGCATGGCGCAACTCGAGCGACAATTCCAACGGCTGGTCGCTCACTTCAATGCGCTGCCAGGCGCCGATCCGGTTTTCGTCGCCGCCATTGGAGACCGCTACCAGGTTATAAGAACCTGGGAAGACCTTCTGGAATTCGAAGGTGCCCTTGTCGCTGACCGGTGAACCGAAAGTCAGGCCGCTCCGGTCGGTTCGATTCAGCAGGATCTGGCCGATGCCGTGCCAATCCACGCCGCCGGGCGAGAATGCTCCGCGAATCTGGGTCACGGCGGCGGGGCGCATTATGAAATCGACTCCCGATTTTTCGTTCCCGGCTGTCAATTCCACGATGTCGGCGGACTTCGTTTCGGTCGTCAATGGATAGTACTGCTTGGGATACGCGGTTGCCGGCGGCGGCGCGGGGCCGGCGGAAAATGGCCGGGGTTGAAACACCTGTTGTCCACACTCCGCCGCGACGATGTATTTGCCGGGCGCGATCCCAAAAACCCGGTATATGCCGTTTTCGTCGGACGGAGTGCTGCCGCTGATCTGGACCCCTTGTTCTGGATGTTTGGCCGGATGAATCTGGACGCCGCAGGTCGGCAAAGGGTCGCCGTCATCATCCACGATGTGACCGCTTACCGCAGCGCCCGGAATCAATTCGACAGTCATCGGCCCGGTGTTCTCTCCGGCCTTGACTTCCACCTCCTTCGAAAAGCCGCCGAAACGGGCCTGCGGATAATTCTGCTGCTGAAACACCAGGTGGCAGCGGCCGGCCGGCAGGTTGGTGAGCGTGAACGCGCCACCGGCATCGGTGATCGCCGATGGCGAGCCTTGATTCGGGCCGCCGATACGCGTTATTTGGTTGGCCGAAACGATGGTTTTCCTGACCGGCACCCTGGTGATCGCATCGATCACGACTCCCGTGACACTTCCGGTCTGATCCGGGGCGGCCGTCGTCTGCGCGGCGGCGGTGATGGCGAAGAGGACGAAGCAGACAGGCTTCATGGCTTGAGAAGGTCCTTGGCTTTCTCTTCGGGAATCAGCTTGGGATTCGACTGGACCTTCGCGCCTTCCTGGACTTCGAGTTCTTCACCCAACGCATCGAGAACATCGGCGGACTCCGGGTTGCGGTAAAACGACGGCACCATTTTCTCCACAGCGAAAATCTTGTATTTCCCCGGCGCGACGCCTTTGATCTTGAACTTGCCGTCATCGTCCGCGGTGGCGATGTAGTAAAACCGCGTCAGAGTGTGCCATTTTCCGGCGGGTGCCAACAGGATACCGGCGCGCTTCGCGTCCGCGCCGGCGGCGTCGACTTGGCCTTCGACTGTCGCGGTGTTGGAGCTGAGCACGATATTCAGCGGCGCGTCCGATCCCGGTGGAATCTCGATTCGCTTGAACAAAAAATCCTTGTCACCCAAGCTTACCGACTTTTCGAAGGTTCCCTCGGGATTCGGATTGATGTTAAGAATAAACTCACCGGGCGGAACGTTCTCGATCGAGAAGCTTCCATCTTTCTTGACTGGCGCCGTGTAGGTTTCGCGGCGCGGTCCCGTTCCGGCCGGCGCCAGCGCGACGCTGAAGCTTGGCGCGTTACGCGGGGCCGGCCCTTCCATTTTGAGGTGACCTTTGACCTCCACCGCAGGGGTCATCGTGAGCACCACGTCGGTTGTGCCTTCGCCGGCGTCAACCACTTGGGACGCGAAGTAGGTCTTGTCGAGGGCGTCGACGCTGGCTCGGACACGATAGCGGCCGGGCATCATTCCGAGAAACTCAAAATTGTAGTCGGGACCGTTGGCGCCGACGCCTTGGCCCCCATACATCTGATCGTCGCTCGCCACATTGACGTCGACCGTGACGGTGCCGCCGTAGCGCTTAATGTGGATGGTCCGGCCGGATACGGGCGCGTCGGGCGGTTCGGCCAGCGGGGGCACACCGGTGACGCGGCCGGTAATCTTCGCGGGGTGCTCCATCGCGAGATGAAAATCGATGCCGGTCAGGACTTCACCGCCGCGCACATTCAGAGCCGCCGCGTCTTTCGAATCCCTCGCCCCGCCGTAGTATTGCGAAACCAGCATGTCCTGATTAATCGTCCGGCCCGGCAGTCGATCGGTGATGC
>JBEKOZ010000624.1:0-6634 GCA_049521275.1 Bryobacteraceae bacterium
AGCCCTGGCCCTGCTGTGCGTCGTCATCGTCCTCGAACGAAAAGAGGAACCCGTGTTAAATCTGGCAGTTCCCGCTCTATTGCTGGCCGGGCTGATCGCCGGTCATTCGCTCTGGAAGGCCCATCGCGACCAGTTTTACATTGGCTACCCGGTGCTTCGCGAAGCCGTTACCAGCCTGATGTTTACTTCACTTCACGCGATCCCGTCTCGCGACGGAATCCTGGGAGGCCGGGATGTTGCGGATAACATGGGAAGATTCGGCCTGCCTCTATTTGGCGTCCTGGCGGCGCTCTTGAGCAAAGGCCGCCGCCTGATTCCGCTCCTGACCATCGCTATTACGTTAATAGGATTGATACTAGCCCGCTGGCTGTTCGGCTTGAACTATCCCGCCGATCGAACCTGCCTTTATTTCGTGATCCTGGCCGTCATTGCCTGGGCGATCGCGGGCGATGTACTGAAGAACCGTTTTCTGCTGGCCCTCTGGCTGCTGCCGGCGATCCTTCTTCTGATTCAATTTTCCACGCAGCTGCAAACCCGGTATTTTCAATTCTGGACGATTGAGGCGGACGATAAACAGATCGCCCATCTGATCCAGCGGGCCAGCGACGGGAAACCCGCAAATTCCATGGCCATCAGCACCAGCTGGATTCATCAGCCGGCGCTCGAGTTCTATCGCAGATATTTGCGGATCGCGGCCCTGAAACCAGTCGAGCGCATCGAGCCTGCTCCCCTGACCGGCTTCGACTTTTACGTCCTGAGCGGCGCCGACCGGGACGGGGTCAAACAAACCAGCCTGCGCGTCGTTTTCGCCGACCCGGCCGTGGATGTCATCCTCGCCGAGCCGTGATCGTTTAGAATTGCTGGATGGTTCTTTGGGCTTCGCTGGGAGTCATCCTCGTTGCGGCCTTCATGCTGGGGGGATGGGGTTGGGCGTTTCGCCGCCTGCTTGGCCTCCAAATGGGAAACTGGCCGACGACCGTCGCCCTCGGTCTCGCGGCCGTCGTATTTCTGGGAGGCATTCTCAACCTGGTCAGGCTTGCCCATCCGTGGGCGCTGGCGCTGGTGGCCGCAACCGGAGTCCTTCTGTCGGTGGCCGCGGTGCGCGAAGTTCCTCTCCCTCGGCCACCGCTCCTCGTCATCCTTCTGATCGCGGCCATCGTGATCTTCACGATCGTCACGCAACTGCCGCCCAACGTTTACAACTTCCGCGACGATTACCAGAAGTATTTCGCCTATCCGGTCCGGATGCTGGAAACCGGCACGGTGTTCGGCAGTCCCCTCAGCTCCATGGGCGTGCAGACGCTGGGCGCGACGGCGTTTCTCGACGGCTTTGTCCTCGCGTTTTTCCCCATCGTATACGTGAACGGTGTGGACGCGGTGTTCGGTTTGTTCCTGTGCCTGATTTTGGCCAGCCAGTTCACCCAGGGCCGGCGCGATTTGCTGCCCATGACCGTCGTCTGCGTGCTCAGCGTCATCTTTATCGATCCCCAGTATGTGAACATCTCGACACTCTACTGCGGCAGCGCGCTGATCATGGCCATGGTGGTCCTGTCCATGGAAACCGTGGCTCCCAGCGCCGCGGCTTTGGGTATGCTGTACGCGGCGCTCATCGCCATGAAGCCGACCTTCGCCGTGTTCGTGGCGATCCACCTGTTGTCGATCGCGGTATCGACCGGAATCCGCCAGGCTGTCCGCATCGCCCTGGCGAGCGCGATTTTTCTTTCTCCCTGGATCCTGCTGCACGCGCCGCATTACGTGGACGGTCTGCGCGCCCACCTCCCCGCGCCGCCGCCCGTGCCCGGAGAGATTGGAGAGGATGAGATCGACCTGCTTTCATTCAGCGAATCGGAGTACGGCGCCGCGCCCATCTGTTACACCACGCTGATTGCGGCGATCGGCGTCTGCGGGATCATTTGTTTTCGAACCGCCCGCTCCGCTTCGCAGAAGGTGGTGGAGTCCTGCGCCAGTGCCGTGGTTACCTTTCTGGTCATCATTTACGTATTCGGCCCGATCCACGCCGGCTATGAACACTCCGTGCGATATTTCACTCCCATCGCGATCGGCCTCGCGCCCGCGGCGTTCGGCTGGACCGCCTATTATGCGGGGACCAGCCAGGGCTCCCGAGCCTGGTGCATGAGGCTTCCGCTGATCGTCGCGATCATTCCTTTGGCGGCGTTTGGTCCCAGCGTCCTCACGCGATTCCATTGGGCGGCGATCAGTCACTCCGTCTCGTCTTACGACTGGCTGGCGCTTAAGCAGGAGTATGTGGACTACAACCAGGAAGTGCTCTACGGCTCGGAGCGCCGGGACGTGAAGGCCCTCCAGGAGATGGTCCCGGCCGGGGAGCCCATTCTGGCTTGGGTGAATACGCCGTTCTACCTCGATTACAAACGAAACCGCATCATCGACATCGACGTCGCGGGCGTCGGATCGCCGTGGGCAGTGGTTCCCGCTGCGCAGTATATGATCTGGGACTACGACGGCTACGCCACCCCGGACCACTGGGAGTTCGAGAACGATGCGCTGTGTCCAGGAGCGGGCGAGAGAAGGAATGCGCTGCGGGCGCTCGCTTTCCTTCGACGGGTGGAAGCGATGACGGGGCAGGCGCAGGTCCTATACGATAACGGCGACCTGAAGGTTGTGAAGCTGAAAGCGGCCAAATAAAAGAAACCGCTCCCTGTGGTCGCGGCTCGGAATCGGCGCCACGCAAGATCAATTGCTTACCGAGCCGCGACTACAGGGAGCGATCATCCGGGGGCGGCTCTTGCGGTTCGGTCCGACACTGAACCGCCATGCATGCGGACAGGCGCGCGCACCACCTCCGATCAGCAGGCAGGTGCGCGCGCTGCTCCTCTAGCGGCTCGCCACGTTGACTTTTGGCGTCGCCAGATAACCGACCACTCCATCCTTTTTCACCTGGTTCACGACGATCTCATACGGCTGCTTGCTGGCCGCCGTGTAGAGCTGCACCGGCTCATTGATGGTTTTGTCCTTTTTCTCGACCACTTTGTCGTCCGACACCACCGCGATGGTGTAGCGATTATGCTTCGGATCCGACTTCTTCAGCGTCAACGTCACGTTACCGACCTTTTTGGTCATCGCGCCCTTTCCAAGGCTGAACTCGAAGTAATTGCGCTCGCCCAGGTCGCGCAGGGCTTGCAGATCCTTCGAATTGGTGGCAATCAGACCGCTCAGGACGCCCATATCGCCGATGGCGCGCTTCAGATCAGCGCCGGTTTTGTCCAGATCTTGTCGCGTGCTCGACAGGTCCGTGCGCACGGAGCCCACGTCGGTTTTCACGCCGCTCACGTCATCGTTCAACTTGCTGGTAGCGGAGGCGGTGGTCTCTTTCAACTGCCCGATCTCGTCGCCAACGGACTTCTGCTGCTGCTCAAGCTTAGCGGCCAGCGCGGCACTCGCCCTCTGCGCATCCTGACGAGCTTTCCTCAGCGCCGAGTTGGCGGTATCGTACTTCCCGCTGACGTCGTCGTTCAAAGCCTGGAGCTGCTGCCGCTCCTGCTCCAGCAGATTCGTGGTAGTGTCGCCGAGCTTCGCGATCTGCGCCTGCGCGTCGTTCGAACGCACCATGAGGTACGCGTCGCCCGCGAGCGCCAATACGAGCCCGGTCGCTAATCCCACAAAAAGTCCGGTATGACGGCTCCCGCTCACCTTCTGGGTAATGTTCGGTTGGTCCTGATTCATAAAGCCTCCGGGGATAGCGAAGCAAATCTGGTGCCGATCGTTAAACCATTGATTTAATTAGTTTGGCAGTCGCCTTATCGGTAAAGATTACTGATCTCAGGGAGCTGTTACCTAGGAAGAATCCGTACAAATGAAGGTGAAGGTGCTAAACTGAGTGTGATATAAAGATTACACGTGCGAGCCAGACCCCCGCGAGATCCATTTCCTGAAGGATGGCGGGGTTTCCGAGTGGCTGGATGTTTTGGAGCGCAAGGACACGGCCGCTTACGATGCCATGATCGCTCGGTTGGATCGTGTAGAAGATGGGAATTTTGGAGACTGCGGGTCAGTAGGGGGAGGCGTGTCTGAGTTGCGCTTTATGATGACCGGGTCCGGATATCGCATTTATTTTGGGGAGCACGACGACATGGTCATTCTTCTGAGAGCTGGGACGAAGAAAACGCAGCGGTCCGATATCGCCGCAGCTCAGGGGCTCTGGAGAGAATACAATGCCTAAGACGATTAGCTACAAGGACTGGCTGGGCCGAAGGCTGTCCGAACCCGAACGGGCGGCTCGATACCTCAACGCCGCCTATCGCGATTCAACCCCGGCATTCCTGAAGGCGCTGCGCAAAGTGGCGGAGGCATTCGAGAAGAAACGGCTCGCCGACAGCGCCGGAGTTAGCCGCGAGAGCCTCTATCGCATGCTGTCGGAGACGGGCAATCCTACCATCGTCAGCCTTCGCGGAATCACCGAAGCTTTGGGATTTCGACTGGAGGTGGTTCCGTTAGGCCAGGAAATCCAAGAAGATGAAGGGTTTGCGGTTCCAAAGACAATCCGGCGAGGTCGAAAAGTCCGCCTCTGAGCTTCGACTATTGTGGATTCCCCCTCCCCGGCGCTATCCTGAAAGTTGGACCCCTATCGCCATGAGCGAGTCTCCGAGAGCATCCGCGAGGAGCTTGACGAACTGATCGCTTACGAAATGTCGGACCCCCGCGTGGGCAGCGCCACGGTCGCGGAAGTCCTTATTTCTCCTGATTATCGGAGAGCGGTCGTGCGCCTGGCGCTGCTCGGCACGGCGGAAGAGCAGGCCGCGACTCTGGCCGCGCTCAATCACGCTAAAGCATTCTTGCGGCGTGAGTTAACCGAGCGGCTCCAGCTCTTTAAGACGCCCGAGCTGCACTTCGAAGCCGCGCTCGCCTCGGATCTGGCGGCGAAAGCCAAGCAAATCCTCAAGCGGATTGAGCGCGGGCGGCCGAAGGATAGCGGCGCTGAAAAAAATCCGGCTTCATGAAGGGCGCTGTGCTAAGTTTGTTGGTAGGGCAGCTGTTTTTGTCCTCGGCTGGGACTCCGCAAGGTGCGCTGACTCAGCGAGTTGAGGCCAATATCGACGCCATGGGGTCGACCTATTCGGTGGTGGTCTATGGCAGCGATGAGGCAAGGTTGCGGGCGGCCGTTGAGGATGCTTCCGAGGAGGCGCGGCGGCTGGACCATTTGCTTTCCAACTACATCCCGGCCAGCGAATGGAGCCAGGTGAACCAGGAGGCTTCGAGCAAGCCGGTTCGTATTTCGACGGAGTTGTTTCAGTTACTTCGAGCGTGTGTCGACTATAGCCGGGAAAGCGACGGGGCATTCGACATCACCGTGGGACCCCTCATGAAAGTATGGGGGTTTTATAAAGGATCGGGGCATTTGCCGCACCGCGCCGAGGTTCGCGGGGCGATGGGGCACGTGGGATATCAGAATATTTTGCTCGACGCGAAGACCAATACGGTGCGGTTCGCGAAAGACGGGGTCGAGATCGATCCCGGCGGGATCGGCAAAGGCTACGCAGTGGACAAGATGGTGGATATTTTGAAAGAGGACGGAGTGACTTCGGCGCTGGTTTCGGCCAGCGGCAGCAGTATTTATGGCCTCGGCACGCCGCCCGGCGAACCCGGCTGGAAGATCAAAATCCGCGATCCCAAGGACGCCTCGAAATCGGTGGCGGAAGTGGTGCTGCACGATAATTCGCTCTCCACTTCAGGCAATTACGAGAAGTTTTTTTTCGCCGAAGGGCGCATGTACAGCCACATCATGGATCCGCGCACGGGGTATCCGGCGGAAGGGATGCTGGCGGTGTCGGTGGTCTCGCCCCGGACGATCGATAGTGAAGCGTGGTGCAAGCCGTATTATATTCGCGGCCGCGCCTGGGCGGCGTTGCACAAAAAACCAGAATTCAGAGTTTTCCTTTGCGAAGACCAAACAGGGAGTGACAAATGCGCGTGGCTCCAATGAACAGCCGCTTTCTCGATGCCTGCCGGCGCCGGCCGACCGATGTTCGTCCGGTATGGTTTATGCGGCAGGCCGGACGGTACATGAAGCCGTACCGCGATATCCGGCAGAAGTTCACGATGCTGGAGATCTGCAAACGTCCGGATCTGGCGGCCGAAGTGACGCTCCAGCCGGTGGAGATTCTGGACGTCGACGCGGCCATCATTTTCGCCGATCTGCTGCTGCCGGTCGAGCCGATGGGCCTGCGTCTGCGCTTCGCCCCCGGGGAAGGGCCGGTGATCGACAATCCGGTGCGCACCTCGAGTGATATCGACAGCCTCTCGATTTCAAATACCGACGAATTGGGATACGTCGGAGAATCGATCCAGCTGGTGGTGAAGGCGCTGACCGGACGCGTTCCCGTGATCGGATTCGTGGGAGCGCCGTTCACCATGGCCAGCTACATGATCGAAGGCGGGCCGTCGCGCACCTTCCTCAAGACCAAGCAGATGATGTATCGCGACGAGACGCTGTGGCGCCGGTTGATGGGCAAGCTGGTGGACGTGCTGGGATCCTTCGCGGTGCTCCAGGTCGCGGCGGGCGCGAGGATTATTCAGGTTTTCGACAGCTGGGTGGGCGCGCTGGGTCCCGACGATTATGTTCGCTATGTGGCGCCCTATTCGCGCGCGCTGATTGAGC
>JBEKOZ010000625.1:0-5080 GCA_049521275.1 Bryobacteraceae bacterium
ACCCGGCCGGCAAGGGGAACGCGAAGTCTGCGCGGACCAGGACGTATTCGGCGTAGCCTCCATTCACCGTGTAGCCGGTGAAGGTCGGCTTATCGCACAGGTTTTCGTTGCCGTGGCGGCAGTACCAGCAATCGCCGTCGACGCCGCCCACCCAAGATACGCCGGCCCGCGATCCCACGGGCAGTTCCGGTGTCGCCCCGTCGACCACTTCTCCCACAATCTGGTGACCGGGAATCAGCTCTCGCGCGACCGGCGGCAAATCGCCTTCGACGATGTGCAGATCCGTGCGGCAAACCCCGCAGGCGACCACCCGCAGTAACACGTGTCCCGCTTTTGGCTGAGGACGGGGCACATCCTTTGTTTGAAGGTATGATCCGGGCGTCGCGGAGGAAAGAATTGCAGCCCTCATTGCTCACCAGATCAAATTCTGCACCATCGGTCAGCGCGACCGCAATTGCTCCGCCGCGCGGAACCAGTCCTCGTCCGGCGACCCTTCCGGACTCCCTCTGGCCACCCAAAGCTGGTGCGCGAGAGCGGCAATGTCATCATGGCCGAACGCTTTCGCGCCCGAGCGTCGCTGCGCCGTATGCTCAAAGGCCATGTGGGAATGCTCCAGCGCCTGCCGCGAATGCTCATGTCCGGTCAGATGATCCTGTTTTCCGTGCTGTTCGGCCGCGCTGCGATGCGCGTGGGCTGCCTCGTCGTGCAGCTCCGCGGCGCGCTGGTGATTTTCGTAATGCGATCCGTTGCTATAGCGGGTGGACATGGTTAGAGCGTCCCAATCTGCCCGGACTTCGTATGGGCTTCTTTTGCAAGCTTGTAGGCGTGATCTGCGTATTCGATGGCGCGTTCGGCATGCCAGCTTCCGGTTTCCGGATCACCTTTTTCGTTGTGTTCGGCAGCCGTCCGATGGGCGCGTGCGGCGAACTCGTGCTGCTCGGCCGCCTCGCGGTGTAGTTCGTGGGTGATTTTTCCGTCCTTCATATGCCTGTTTTTCGAGCACGAGACGGGCCAAACACACCTATTGTACCGTAATGTTGCTGGTCTTCGCGATTTGCCCACCGGCGGAGACGATCACCGGCTGCGTGCCCGCGCTGATGCTCGACGGGACGGTTACGTTGATCTGATATAAACCCGCGAACCCCGGCGCCAGGCCGGTGAACCCTACCAGCGCCGATACTCCACCGATCGTGACGGTCGGCGGCGAACTGGTGACGGAGAGCAACGTCCCCGACGCCGGATCGCCGCTGGCGGGCGTGTTCGTGACGGGTCCCAACCCGTTTGCGTAAAGTGAAATGACTTGCCCGCGCTCGGCTGGATTCGAGGCGTCGATCACGTTATAGTTCAGGTCGAGCGCGGCCGCCACGCCGGGCGAACTCTCAAAAAGCGCCGGTGCGAAGTTGGCGAGCGCCACCGCGACGACGTTGCCATAGGAGTAATCGATCGTCACTTTGACCTGCGCGAAGGACTGGCCTTCCAGTTCCCACGGCACTTGCACGTTCACTTGAGAGGGACTCACGTAGGTCAAATGTCCCGGCACACTGATGCCCGCCGACGGTACGTCGAAGCTGACAATCACCTCATCGATCGCCAGAGGCAGACGGGCCGTCGACGAGGAATCCGTGTCGTCGCTCAATGCCGAGCCGAAGATCGAGATGTACGATCCAGGTGCCACCGCGGTACCCGCATTCGCGCTGGCCGCATTGACGATTCCATTCGGGGAGATGGTGGGCGTCAGTCGCGCGGAGGCAGTGAACGCATAGGTCTGCCCGCCCGCCGATGCGGTAATGGTGTAGCTGCCGGGTGCCGAGCCCAATAGCCATTCCGCCTCGCCAAGGCCATAGTTATTGGTGAGGGTATCGGCACCGATAATATTTGCGCCGGCCGACGCGGTGAAGTTAACCGGCGCGTTGGTCACGGGCATGCCGTTCGCGTCCACCAGTTTGAAAACCGCATAAGTGGTATCGCCAACGGTTCCATCGTAGGCGTCGCCGTAAATCGGAATGATGTTCGCCGCAGCGCCGCCCGCAACCATATAGAGATACGGAACGCGCATCGAAACATTCTGACCGGTAATTGTCACGGCCCCGGAATAGGCGCCGGGCGCGGGAACGGTCCCGGACAGCGTGACGGTCAACGTGCTGGACGCGCCGGCAGCCAGCGTAACGCTGGACTGGCTCAGAGTGACCAGGACGCTCGCTGCGCCGTGAACATTATTGGTCACGATGGCCAGTGCCACGCTCGCGCTGCCGTTATTCGTCAGCACGATTTGCTGCGAAGTGGAGAGAGTCTGAATCGCGCCGAAGGAAATCGTGGCCGGAACGGAAGTGACCACGGCCGCGACCGCCGCGCCCGCGTCCAGCTTCCCCGCCCCGATGGATTGCGCGGTGACGGTGAATCCCGAGTCATCCTGCGTCACATCCTGCGTTGCGCTGTTGACCAGCGCGCTCTTCACCTGTGCCGCCGACCAGCCGGGATGGCTCTGCTTCACCATCGCCGCCGCGCCGCTCACCATCGGCGTCGCGAAACTGGTGCCATTTGCGACGGTATAGCCGTTGGCGCCATAAAGCTCGCCCAGCGGGTCGTAGCTTTCGGCCGCCATATACATGTTGGTGCCGACCGCGACCAGGTCCGGCTTCAGCGCGCTGGTGCCCGTCACCGGGCCTTGCGACGAAAAACTGGCGAGCTGATTGTAGACGGTAAGAAGCTGCTCCACCTCCGCCGGATCGATGGTGACGTTATGACCCGGATTCGAGTCGAGAAAACTTTGTAGCGCCATGCCGTCCGCGTTCGAAATCATCACCACCGGCTGACTGGTGCCGCCGAGCCCCCCCGGTGAAATCGTCGCCGAGGCGTTCGCCATGTAAAAAATCACGCCCACGGCGCCCGCCGCGACCGCGTTTTGGAGCTTCAGCAGAAACGTGCAGGTCCCGCGTTCGATCAACGCGATGTCGCCGGTGAGCGATCCCGCGGGCAACGCGCCGCACGCCAGTGTGCCGCTGCCCAGCGTGCCGACGTCGATGCCCGGAGCCGTGAAGGGAGACGCCGGCGTGGTTCCGTCGCCAAGATAAGCGGCATAACTCTGCGCGGTTCCAGGGACGCTGACGGTTTCCGTGAACGTATGCGAATTGGTGCTGGCGCCCGCCGCGATCACCGAGGGCGCGTCAGCCGGCGAACTAATGCTGTTGAAGGTGGGATAATTCACGCCCTCCTGTCCGTCATTTCCCGCCGCGACGACGATGATCATGCCGGATTCCGCCGCCGCTTCGAGCGAGGAGGCCAGAGGATCGCACGGGGTGCCCACGCTTAGTCCGCATACCGACCCGGTGTCGAGCGGCCCGCTGAACGCCGGCCCCCCGACCGACAGCGAAATCATGTCCATCCCGTCGCTGATCGCCTGTTCCGCCGCCACGATGATCACGTCGTCGCTGGTCGTATCGTTCACTTCCGGCGACCCGAAAATCCGATAGTTGCCCAGGAACGCCTGCGGAGCCATCCCCGTAATCGTCACGAGGCCGCTGTTGGTATTGCCCGCTGCCACGCACGCGACCGCGGTGCCGTCGGGACGCGAATCGGCCGCCGGGTCTGTGCTTGAAGTGCCGGCCGCCAGCATGCTGACGTAACTGCGCGCAACGATCACCTTGTTCGACGTGAAAGCGCAATCGGTTCCTGAACAGATCGGATATCCGGAGGGCGCCACCAGCGACGAATCCTGAAACGCGGGATGCGTCTGATCGATGCCCGTATCGAGAATCGCGATCTTGATCCCCAGTCCCGCCTTGCTCACGCCGCCGAGCGCGCTCCACGCTCCACTGGCATCGACCAGCGTCACGGCGCGATTCAGATCGAGCTTGTAATAACGCAGCGGCACGACACCCGCGACTCCCGGCAGGCCAGCCAGTTCGCCCGCGCGTTCCTTCGGCGCCGCGACGAATACCGCGTTCAGCAGCGTATCCGCTTCACCGGTGACGACCATTCCGCGCGACGCGATCTCCGCGCGCAGCGTCGCGTGCGCCGCGCGAATCTGCCGGCGATACGCGGAAGCGGCGGCCGAGAACATGGTCTCGCGAGCGGGATAAAATCGCGAAACCGGCGGCTCTCGGAGCACCAGCGCGTAGCGGTTCGACGCCGGTGGCGCGGCATAAATCGGAATCACCGCCAGAAAGAAGACAAGTGCTCGTTTCCCCATGTTTTGTTCGACGCGCCTCAGTGGCCAGGAATTTCCAGGAATACGCGATGAAAAAGCCTTAGGCGTTAAACCAGCACCGTGAAAACATTTTCCGTGCGCTCCACCGGGCGATATAAAGTGTCGCGCTCCACCGGCTCGCGCCCGGCCTCGCGGATCAGCCGCAGCAGTTCGCCGCGGCGCAGGTTCTGGCTGGTGGTCGCGCCGGCGTCGTGATAAATCTTCTCCTCGATCACCGTTCCGTCGATATCGTCCGCGCCGAACCGCTGCGCGATCTGCGCGATGCGCGGCGTCATCATGATCCAATAGGCCTTGATATGCGGGATGTTGTCGAGCATCAGGCGCGCCACCGCAATCTCGCGGATATCGTCGAAGCCGGTGGTTTTGGGAATGTGCTCCAGCGGCGTATTCTCGGGATGAAACGCCAGCGGGATGAACGTAACGAAACCGTGCGTCTCGTCTTGCAGCGCGCGCAGCTTCATCAGGTGATCGACCCGGTCCTCTTCCGTCTCGATGTGCCCGTAGAGCATCGTGCAATTTGAATGCAATCCCATGCCATGCGCGGTGCGTGCTACGTCGAGCCACTGCTCGCCCGTGATTTTGTGGTCGCAGATAATGCGGCGAACCCGCTCCGAGAAAATTTCGGCGCCGCCGCCGGGCATCGAATCCATGCCCGCATCGCGCAATTTCTGGAGCGTCTCGCGCACGCTGATCTTCGCCCGGTTCGCCAGGAATCCGATCTCGACCATGGTGAACGCCTTCAAATGCACCTGCGGATAGCGTTCTTTCAGGCCGCGCAGCATTTCGCAATACCACTCGAGCGTCAACTCCGGATGCAGCCCGCCGACGATGTGAAACTCCGTGACCGCTTCGCTCACTCCATGCCCCGCCCGC
>JBEKOZ010000626.1:0-3549 GCA_049521275.1 Bryobacteraceae bacterium
CGCTGCCTTCTTCCAAACCTCAAGCCGCCGGGAAAACCACGGGCGAGCTGACTGCCTGGCGCGAACCTGCACCCGCGCTGGCCGCCCGTAACTTAGGGCTCGCGCTGTTTCAAACCGGCGGCAGCGCCAGGAACGGGGACGCGGTGTACCGCTCCTACCAGATTCTGGCTCGTCTGCCGCAGCGCGATCCCACCGTGCTTGCGACCCTAGGCTCTATTCTGCTCCAGCAGAATCATCCTGACGTGGCCGTCACTCTTTACAAACAGGCAACCACCGCCGAGCCGCGCAACGCCCGCTACGCCTACATATTGGGAGTCGCTCTGAACGCGAACGGAGACCGGCAAGCCGCCATCGCCGAACTTCGCCGTAGCATCGAACTGGATCCGTCCGTTCCCGACGCCTACCGCAAACTGAGCGAAATCTACGACCAGCTTCGCCAGTACGTGCTCGCCAAGCAAGTATTGGCCGAGTATCTGAAATTCATGCCGCAGAACATCACACTGCGGCGCGTCAATTGATCTGATAATCTTTGGGTACCGCAACCAATGACCCCCACTGGGACTTTTCGTCCCGTCATCGAAGTTTCGGGCATCCGCAAAACCTACGGCGACATCGTGGCCGTCTCCGACATTTCGTTTACCGTCGGCGAAGGCGAAATCTTCGGCTTGATCGGTCCGAACGGCGCAGGCAAAACAACCACCATGGAGTGCGTCGAGGGAGTGCGCCGGCCGGACCGCGGCGTCATTTCGATCCTGGGACTCGATCCCTTCCGCGACGTCTATAAGCTCCAGAACCTGATTGGCGTGCAGCTTCAGCAGGCGCAGCTCCAGAAAAGAATCAAGGTATGGGAGGCGGTGGACCTGTGGGCTTCGCTGTACACGAAAACCGTGGACGGCGACCGGCTGCTCGATCAGCTCGGCCTTACGAGCAAGCGGAACGCCTGGTTCATGACCCTTTCGGGCGGGCAGAAGCAGCGCCTGTTCATCGCTCTTGCGCTGATCAACGATCCGGAAGTGGTGTTTCTGGACGAGCTGACCACCGGGCTCGATCCGCAGTCGCGGCGGGCGATCTGGGAGCTGGTGCGCGGCATCCGCGACCGCGGCAAGACCGTGTTCATGACCACTCATCTGATGGAGGAGGCGGAGCGGTTGTGCGACCGCGTGGCGATTATCGAGCACGGAAAGATTATAGATATCGGCAGCCCGGAGGAATTGGTGGCGCGGCACTGCCCCGCGCGAACGGTCGTGCTGGCCACTCTGAACGCCCTCGCCGAAGAAAGCCTGCACAGGGTCCCTTCGGTCGAAACCGTCACGCGCCAGGACTCCCGGTTGACGATCCAGGGATGCGGCGACGACTTTGTGACGGAAGTGATCGGTTGTCTGTCCGAGAACCAGATCCGGGTCACCGACTTCCGCACCGTGCTGCCCACGCTTGAGGACGTCTTTTTGAAGCTCACCGGCCATTCGATTCGCGATTAGGAGACCAGCGCATGTTCCGTGGACTTTTCAAACTCACCTGGCTCGAAATCAAGATCTTCCTGCGCGAGCCCATGGGAGCTTTCGGGTCGATTTTCTTTCCCGTCCTGGTGTTCGTAGGCGTGGGCCGGTTTTTGGGCGGCCGGATCAGGCCGGGCCTGCCCAGCGCCGCCGGGTTCGTGGGCGTCGGCCTTCCGGTTCTCGCATCCGTGCTGATCTCGCTCAGTGGAGTGTTGTCGCTGGTCACCATCATCTCGATTTACCGGGAGGGCGGCATCCTGAAGCGGCTCCGCGCCACGCCGCTGCGGCCGCAGACCATCCTCACCGCTCACGTCCTGGTCAAATTGACGCTAACCGTGGTCACCATGGCCTTGATGGTCGCGGCGGGCAAGCGCTATTACCCGGTGAATGTCGACATTCCCGTATTCAGCTTCGCGCTGGCGCTGCTGCTCAGCACCTGGAGCATCCTCTCCATCGGTTTTCTGATCGCGAGCATCGTGCCGACCGCGCGTTTCGCGCAGCCGATTGGCGCGGCCATCCTTTATCCCATGCTCGCTCTCTGCGGGCTGTTCGTACCGCTGGCGGCGCTGCCGCCGGCTCTCCACCGCGTGGCGCGCGCCTTGCCGCTGACCTACGCGGTGTCGCTGCTCGAGGGGATCTGGAAGGGCGAAGCGTGGTCGGCGCACATGGGCGACGTCGCGGCGTTGATACTTGTCTTCGCGATCTGCACCGCGCTTTCCGCAAAGGTGTTTCGCTGGGAATAAACTCTGATTGGAAGGAGCTTTATGATGCGAGCATTATGGATCACGCCCGTTTTCGCGGCCGTCCTGCTGACAGGTTGCGGCGATCTGCCTTCAATAGAGGGTGTGGCGAATCAGGAGAACACTGTCTTCGATCCTTCGCTCGTTGGCGCCTGGAACGCCGGCGATGCCGTCGTCATTGTTCAAAAGGCTGACGATGACAGCTACTCCATTCACTGGTTGGGAGCGGAAGGCGGCACCGAAACTCCGCGGATCGTGCGCATGGAAGGACGGCTTGCCAAAATCGGTGACCAGAGAATCCTGGATCTGACGGCATCCAACCCCGGCGCCTTCGCGATTGCCTGCCACGTCTTTCTTCGCATCCGTCCGGTGAAGGAAGGACTTAAGGTTCAGTTCGTGGATTCGAAGTGGATTTGCCAGCAGGTGAAGTCAAACTCGCTCGCCGCTTTTGTCCTGAACACTCATCCGGTGCTCACCGCTCCAGCGTCCCAGGTGGAGGCGTTCCTGCTCAAATTCGGCCTGGATGAGCGGGCGCTGGACGATCCGATGATACTGCGCCCGTTGAAACAGAACTGACTACCAGCGCACGCCGACGCTCACCGGTGTATAGTCCATGTGTCCCAGGGAGCCCATGAACGTGTGATTGTACCGCCCTTCGGCATAAAGCCTGAAATTCCACTTCACCTTCATGGAGACTCCGAATCCAACATCCAAGCCCGGTTTGGTTACCGAATACACCAGGCCGAAGTCGGTCGAGGGATAGCCAGGAGTATTGAATCCGAAGAAGGGATCGGTACCGGTAGCCGTGGCAACGACCGGCTTGCTCAACGACGTGACCCGCTGAAAAGCTCCGCCCCCTCCAAACGCGTAGAAATCCCAAATCCCCTTGGGATGAAAGTGCCACACCGGATCGAGAGTCACTGCCTCATTACGCGCGGAGCCTCCGGGGTATCCTTGAGGCGTTCCCATGAGATCCAGAGCGGTGTAAGTAATCCGCAGTTTGTCATACTCGACATCGAGCATCAGACCGAGGTGCGGCGTGAAGTTATAACCCACGCCAACCTGAGCATTCCAGCCACCCGCCAGATTCTGATGGGTAGTGGAGAGCGTCTCCGTGACTCCGCCGCCGACCTTAAAGGCAAACTGGTCCAAAACGCTCTGGGCATGGATCGCACCCGCGAAAAACAACGCACAACAGGACACCGAAATAAAGATCTTCAAGTGAAACAAACTCCCCTCAACTACCCTTTACTGACTAGCATAATTAGTTGCGCCGCCTCGTCCGAATATCATCCGCTGAAAACTGCGCGGTC
>JBEKOZ010000627.1:0-3546 GCA_049521275.1 Bryobacteraceae bacterium
GACGCATCCAAGAAAACCGGCCTGCACATCCACTCCGTGATGAATCAGGCGCACTGGGGCTTTCCGCTTTCCTCCCCCGACCCGGCGGTGGTCGAAAAGAGCCTCGAGGGGATGCGCACCAGCATCCAGAACGCGAAGTTGTGGGGCGCGGGCACCGTGCTGCTGGTTCCCGCCGTGGTGAATGCCGAGGTCAGTTACGCGCAGGCGTGGGAACGCTCTCAACGGCAGATTCGCAAGCTGATTCCCATCGCCGAGGAAGCGAAAATCGTCATCGGCATTGAGGAAGTGTGGAACAAATTCCTGCTGAGCCCGCTCGAATTCGCGCGCTACATCGATTCCTTTGAAAGCCCCTATGTGAAGGCGTATTTCGACGTCGGCAACGTCGCCATCAGCGGCTATCCGCAGGATTGGATCCGCGTCCTGGGCAAGCGGATCGTGAAACTGCATATCAAGGATTTTAAATTCGAACGGAATGTGGCCTCGTGGGTATCTTTAAAGGAGGGACAGATCAATTGGCGTGCCGTTTATGCGGCGCTCGAAGAGATCAACTATAAGGGCACCGCGACGGTGGAGCTCGCCGAGGGCGATGGCGCTTATCTCAAGGAAGTGAATCGGCGGTTCGAACAGATCCTGAGTGGAGAGTAGCAACGCATGAGAAAATTCGCGCTGGGAGTCGTCGTCGGGCTGCTGTTTGCCGGCCTGGTCGTATTGATCGTCGTCGCGGCGGCGATGCGGTTCGGCGAACGCCCGCCGGTGGTAGCAGACGGCTCCACGCTGGTGCTGCATCTCGAAGGCGAACTGCCGGAGCAGCCGCAGGTCGCGCTGCCGATTCCGTTCCTCGAAGATCAGCAGCCGATGACCGTGGTCGAAACGTGGCAGCTGCTGCGCAAGGCCGCGGTCGATTCGCGCATCAAGGCGCTGGTGCTGGAGCCGCGCGGTATGGAGGTGGGTTGGGCCAAGCTCGAAGAGCTGCGCGGGTCCATCGTGGCATTCAAGAAAACCGGCAAGCCGGTGTACGCGTATCTGCGCGGCGCCGGAACCAAGGAATACTACCTCGCAACGGCGGCGGACCGTGTGTTCATGGCGCCTGAAGACGAGCTCGACGTGAAGGGTCTGCGCGCGGAGCTGATGTTCGTGAAAGGGACGCTCGATAAGCTAGGCGTGGGCTTGGAGTTCGAGCACGTCGGCAAATATAAGGATGCGCCGGATATGTTCACGCGCACGACGCCGACGCCCGAGACGCTGGAGGTGGAGAACCAGATTCTCGATCAATACTACGGCGACATGATCGCGGTGATCGCGGAGGGCCGCAAGAAGCCGCCCGAAGCAATCAAGGCGCTGATCGACGACGGCCCGTTTGTCGGCAAGAGCGCCCTCGACCCGGGCCTGGTGGACGGGCTGCTGTTCGAGGACGAAATGTTCGCGCAATTGAAAGACGCGGCCAAGCTGGAGTCGGTTAAGAAAATCGGCGAGAAGGATTACGCGAAGGTCGAAGTCTCGGGCGTTGACGGGAAAACCAGAATCGCGTTCATCGTCGGCCAGGGGGAGATCACGCGCGGCGGAACCAATGATAGCGTGGGCAACGACGGCATTACGGCCAGCGGCCTGGTGAAGCTGATGCGCGAGGTGAAAGACGACGCGTCGATCAAAGGCGTGATCCTGCGCATCGATTCTCCGGGTGGCGACGGGATCGCCTCGGACGATATTCTGCACGAAGCAAAATTGTTGAGCGCCAAAAAGCCGGTGGTGATTTCCATGTCCGATCTGGCCGCCTCAGGCGGCTACTTTATCGCCATGACGGGCGACCCGGTGGTGGCGTATCCGAACACGCTCACCGGATCGATCGGCGTCTTTTTCGGCAAAGTGAATCTGAAGGGTTTGTTCGATAAGGCCGGACTCTCGACTTATGTGCTGAAGCGCGGCCGTTTCGCCGATATCGATTCGACCACCGCTCCCCTCGATGAGGAACAGCGCGCGAAGCTGCGCCGCGAGATTGAAACCTTTTACAAAGGGTTCGTCGAGCGCGTCGCGGCCGGGCGCAAGAAGCCTTACGATGTGGTGGAGCCGCTCGCGCAGGGCCGCGTATGGCTCGGCGCGCAGGCCAGGCAGAACGGACTGGTCGACGAACTGGGCGGCTTGGACCGCGCGATAGAAATGGTGCGCGATCGCGCGAAAATTTCGTCGTCCGAAAAAATCGTTCTGGTAACCTATCCGCCGAAGCGCACCGTGTGGGACGTGCTGTTCAACCGTTCAGACGATTCGGCACAATTGGAATCGCACCTGCGTCCCTTCATCGGACGGCTGCCTCTGCGCGCGCTGATGCACGGAGGCGTGCTGCGCCTGATGCCGTTTACAATCGACGTAAAATAACTCGCGTTTTGTGGCGCGCGCCCCCAGGCGTGCCGCGTCGCCACTCGTGGCGAGGCCCGGCGCACCACTCTTAGCGCACCTTCCCGCGTCGCGTGGGGCCTTCGTGCCCCTGAACCGCCATGCGTAAGCATGCGGACATTTGCAGACAAAGGCAGCGTGACGCCCGCAGCCGGCTTCAGTCGGCCGCGCAACGAGCCGCGACCGCAGGAAGCGGTTCAAGAATTCCGAACGCGTGTCACGAGCGGAAGATCTGTTCAATGTTTTGCACCACTGCGTCGTGTTCCAGCAGCTTTCCCCGCCGCGCGGCCTCCCGACCTGCCTCCACGGCCTCAAGGAAGCGAATCTCGTATTCCAGCTTTCGGTCGACAGCTTCCTCCACGGCAACGAGCTCCTCAACTGATTCTAACGGCAAAAAGTCTCTTGACAGCAGCTACTGTATGGTATACAGTGTACACAGTACAGTATGCCAAAGGAGCGCTATGAAAAGACTAATGATCACTCTGTTCGCGATTGCGGCTGCCACCAACGTGGCAGTGGCCGGAGACAAACCTGATTTTTCCGGGACTTGGAAAGTGGACCTGGACAAGAGCGTGCTCGGCCCTCTGGCCGGGCCCACGTCGATAACGCGGAGGATCGAGCATAAAGATCCGAATATTTCGGACCAACAGTCCATCACCGGTCCGGACATGAACTTAACGTTCAAATACTCCACCGATGGCCAAGAAACCGCCAATAACTTCATGGGGACCGACTTCAAGAGCAAGGCGCAGTGGGAAGGCAAGACGCTGGTCATTCACAACGATGTCGATGGCGGGAAGGGGAAGTCGACGAATAAATGGAGCCTCTCGGCGGAAGGTAAGACGCTCACCGACGTGCTGACCATTTCGTCTCCGGATGGCGACTTCGAAGTTATATATGTGCTGGTCAAACAGTAAGCACAAATGAACGAGGGCCCCTTTGAAAATCTACGGCTGGAGCTGCGGCGCGGCTGCCTGGTGCTGGCCGTGCTGGCGCAGCTTCGCGCCGAACATTACGGCTATACGTTGCGGAAAGCGCTGGCCGAGGACGGGCTGGAGATTGAGGAGAGCACGCTCTACCCGTTGCTGCGGCGCTTGGAGACGCAAGGGCTGCTGACCAGCGAATGGCGTGAGGAAGAAAAGCGCAACAAGCGTTTCT
>JBEKOZ010000628.1:0-3544 GCA_049521275.1 Bryobacteraceae bacterium
TTCGCTCGCGTATCTGAAACTCGAAGACCTGAAAGTGACCGACCTCGATACCGCCAAACCCTTCACGCCCGTTCATGAAGTTATCAAGCTCGACGTTCCCATCACCGACGATAAACAAAGCGCGCACATCAAAATCACCGGCGTTCTCAAGGATCCCGGCTACAAGGCCGAAAACGGCGGCCTGGTCTTCGACCGCCCTCTGCACGGCCTGCGCAACACCGTTCTGCTTCCCGCAGGCTTCGAGGTTTCCGCCGTTTCTCAATCCGGCACCATCGGTATTTATCAGGGCCGCGCGTTTGTCTCCCTAATCAACCTCAACGCCGAAAATAATTACAAGGTAGTCATTCGGGCCCGGAAAACATTATGAAGACTCTGTCCGCATCCGCCATCCTCTTTGTATCCGCTCTTCCGCTCTTCAGCCAGGCCGCGCCCAAAATCACCACGCCGAAAGAGGCGCTGGGCTTCAATATCGGTGACGATTATCACGTGGCGAATTACTCCCAGCTCGAAAGCTACTGGAAGAAAATCGCCTCCGAATGCAACCGCTGCAAGTTAGTCGAAATCGGCCGCACGGCGGAGGATCGTCCGCAGTATATGATGATCATCACCTCGCCCGAGAATCTCAAGAAACTCGATTACTACCGTGGAATCTCGCAAAGGCTCGCTCACGCCGAAGGCCTGACCGACGAACAGGCCCACGCCTTGTCGCGCGAGGGCAAGCCAATTGTCTGGATCGACGGCGGCCTGCATGCTTCTGAAACCGTCGGATCCCAGCAGCTCATGGAGCAGGTCTACCAGATGGCCAGCCGCACCGACCCCGAGACCATCCACTTGCTCAACGACGTCATCGGCCTGTACGTGCAAGCGAATCCCGACGGCCAGGAACTGGTCGCCGACTGGTACATGCGCGAAAAGGACGAGAAGCAGCGCTCTCTCCAGGGTCTGCCCAAGCTCTATAACAAGTACATCGGCCACGACGATAACCGCGACTTCTATCTTTCCGCGATGCCTGAAACCACCAACATGAATCGCATCATGTTTATCGATTGGTTTCCGCAAATCGTCTATAATCACCATCAATCCGGACCCGCCGGCGCGGTGATCTTCATGCCGCCCTTCCGCGATCCCTTCAATTTCAATCTCGATCCGCTCATCCCGCTCGGCATCGAAGGCGTCGGAACCGCCATGCACAGCCGCCTCGTTTCGAAAGGCCTCGGCGGATCGGCGATGCGCACCGGCGCGAATTACTCCACCTGGTGGAACGGCGGCCTGCGCACGATTCCTTATTTCCACAACATGATCGGCCTGCTCACCGAGATCATCGGCGATCCCACGCCGATGCAGGTCTCGCTGGTCGCCTCCAAGCAACTGCCTTCGGGCGATTGGCCGCTGCCCGTCAGTCCACAGATCTGGCATTACCGCCAGTCGATCGACTATGAAATGGAGAACAACCGCGCCGTGCTCGATTACGCCGCGCGCCAGCATGAACTGCTGCTCTACAATCTCTACCGCATGGGCGCCAATTCCATCTCGAAAGGCAGCCGCGATAACTGGACCACCACCCCCAAGCGCATCGCCGCCCTGGAAGCCGCAGCCGCGGCGGCCGCGAAGGGACCTGGACCTGCCGCGACAGCCACGGCCTCCGACGCCATGATGAGCCCCGGCGGACTCGGCATGCCGACCCTTCCCATCGATCTTTACGAGAAGATCCTGCACGATCCCGCCCATCGCGATCCTCGCGGTTTCGTCATTCCTGCCAGCCAGGCCGACGACGCGACCGCCGTCGAATTCGTCAATGCACTTCTCAAAACCGGTATTGATGTTCTAAGAGCGACCTCGTCTTTTGAAGTAGCCGGCAAGACCTATCCCGCCGGCTCTTTCGTGGTCAAAACCGCGCAAGCCTTCCGCCCACACGTGATGGACATGTTCGAGCCCCAGGACCACCCCAACGATTTCCGCTATCCCGGCGGTCCGCCGATCCCGCCTTATGACATCACCGGATGGACACTCGCCATGCAGATGGGCGTCCAGTTCGATCGCATTCTGGACGGCTTCGACGGGCCATTCCAAAAGCTGCCTTATGTGCCGCTCCCTCCGCCCGCGGCCACCATCATCGGCCCCGCGAATCCGGCCGGCTACCTCATCAGCCATCGCGTGAACAACTCCTTCAAGCTAATGAACCGTCTGCTCAAGGCCAACGCGGAGGTCTACTGGATGAAGGACGCGCTCAGAGTAAAAGTAACGGATCAGGACCTCGGCACCGGAACGATCTGGGTCCCTGCGACTCCCACAGTCCTTCCGATCCTCCGCAAAGGCGCCGCTGAACTCGGCGTCAACATCTACGCCGTCGCCAAATCTCCGGCCGGCGAAGCCTACAAACTCAAACCCATCCGCATCGGTCTTTACGATCAATACGGCGGACTGATGCCCGCCGGCTGGATCCGCTGGATCTTCGAACAATACGAGTTCCCCTTCGAGATGGTCTATCCCAAGACGCTCGATGCGGGCGACCTGAAGAATAAGTTCGATGTGATCGTCTTCACCGACGGCGCTTATCGCCGCCCCGGCTCGGCCAGCCGCGGAGGCGGTGGTCTTTTCGCCAACCGCATCCCGGACGATGTCCCCGCACAATACCAACCGTGGTTGGGAACCATCACCGCGGATAAAACAATTCCCCAGATCAAGAAATTCGTCGAATCCGGTGGTTCCGTCGTCACCATCGGCAGTTCCACCACTATGGGCGAAATCCTCGGCGTCCCCGTTTCCAATCACCTCACCGAGAAAGGACCCGACGGCAAAGACCGACCCTTGCCCGCCGAGAAATTCTACATTCCCGGCGCCCTCCTCAAAGTCAATATCGACAACACGCAGCCGCTCGCCTTCGGCATGCCCGGTGAAGTGGATGTGCTGTACGACAACAGCCCGCTCTACAACCTCGCTCCCGATGCGGCGCAGAAACACACCACCTCGGTCGGCTGGTTTTCCGGCTCTGACAGCGTCGCCAGCGGATGGGCCTGGGGCTCGCAGTATCTAACCGGCGGCACCGCCATCGCGGAAGCGAAGGTCGGGGAAGGCAGTGTGACTTTGCTGGGCCCTGAAGTTACTTTCCGGGGACAGCCGCACGGCACCTACAAGCTGCTCTTCAACGGCGTTTACTCCGGCACCACCCAATCGGTCACGCTAAAGTAATCTTCGATTCCGCTGATTATCGACAATCGCTGGTAGTGCGTGGCCGGATCTCTGCCAGTGCGACGGGCTTCGCGCGGCGAATAATAATGTTTAATCTAAATTAAGGATTGATTTCAATTTCGCCGTGTGCTACGATCAGCACCAATCGACGGGACTCGTAACGCTCGTCGCGCAACCCCTAGTCTGGGTTCCGTCAGTCCGCATTTTGCTCCAAGTGTGAGCCTCAGTTAGCTTTAATACTTAAAACGGGGTGAATCAATGAGGGGACTACTTAGCGGGATTCTTGAGGCGGACGCGATCACCACAGACGCGTCGCTAATTTCCAAGAAGATACGCGAGTCGAGACGGTTCTTCT
>JBEKOZ010000629.1:0-3540 GCA_049521275.1 Bryobacteraceae bacterium
AGAATTGGTTGTCGGGGGTGGATCATCATCTTCTTCCATCGGGTCGATCTGGGACACGTAAAGCGGAGTCGCTAGTATTCCATCCCCGCGCTCGGATCTCCATGGGCGAAGCTTACAATTTTGATCTCGGCAGATTAGCTTGGCGACGAACTCAAGATTTTGAACTGGCCCTCGCAAATAGTGGTTTGCAAGCGCCATGGCTTCATAGGTATGCTCCATCTCGCTACGGTCCGCGTCTAGGTAGTCGGGCTGTCTTTCCCCGTCACGAAGGCCGCACAGCAAAAAATTGACGAGGACGGGCGTAACGGATCGTGAACTCGTGCTGCCCAATCCGTACATGCCCTTAATGTGATTCGATGATCCGCCCATACCAAACAGAAGTTGGTCGTCTGTCGATCCAAAATAAACTAACGGTCCAGACGCATCATCGCGGTAGCCGTAGTCGTTATACATTCCCCAACGCATCAGGAGTGTCGCCCGGATATACGGCTTATTATCTTCCAAAGAGCCAATCTGTTCTTCGTCGTCCAGCTCGCGGAGAACGCGCTGCAGTTTCTCTTCAAGGGTGACCTCGGAATCGTCGGTTTCACTCTCTCTTGAGATTGGCTTCGCTTCGAGTTTCCATTTTATTTTTTGTTTTTTCTTCGGGTCCACGACCTGCTCGTAGAGCATTTCGATCTTGGCTTTTGATCGATAGAGGTAGAATTTCATGTCCTCGGCGCGGATGGTACTGAGCAACGCGTTATCCTTTGATCCATACGTAAATACGGCTCACCGACAACTCTATCAAAAACTTGAGTGGTCTTCGTATGACGGCCTCTTGTACATCAGAATCCGTATGCGCCCATTTTGAGCCATAGGATCTGGTCGTGATCTTGGGGAAACCAGGGACAGCTCTGCGTGATCAATTATTGCGTGGCATTGCCTCAAATCCAGGTAAGAGTGGGGCGGCTGATGGGATTCGAACCCATGACTTCCAGAATCACAATCTGGCGCTACTACCAGCTGAGCTACAGCCGCCGTGAGTTTTCATTTTATCACTTAAGGCCGGCCTTCTTCCAAAGTTCGTCGACGCGCTTGGACACATCGGCCGGCATGCGGATCACGTCGGGCCAGGGGCGCGTGAAGCCCTCCTGCGGCCACTTCTTCGTCGCGTCAACGCCCATCTTCGATCCGTAATTCGCCAGTCGGCTGGCGTGGTCGAGCGAATCGACAGGGCCCAGCACGAACTGAATGTCGCGCTCCGGATCGATGTTGTTGAGCGCTTTCCACGCCACTTCGCTGACGTTCTGGACGTTCACGTCCTCATCGACCACCACGATGACTTTCGAGAACATGGCTTGGCCAAGCCCCCAGATGGCATGCATGACCTTGCGCGCATGGCCCGGATAGGATTTGCGGATAGCGACAAAAATCATGTTGTGAAAAATGCCCTCGGCAGGCATGCAGATGTCGCGGACCTCGGGCAACTGGAGGCGCATCAAGGGAAGGAAAATGCGCTCGATGGCCTTGCCCATGTAAAAATCCTCCATCGGAGGAGGGCCGACGATGGTGGTCGCATAGATCGGATTCTTGCGGTGCGTGATGCAGGTGAGGTGGAAAACGGGATAGTCGTCGTCGAGCGAATAGAAGCCGGTGTGATCGCCGAACGGGCCTTCGCGCCGCAGCTCGCCCAGTTCGACGTAGCCTTCGAGCACGATCTCGGCTTGCGCGGGCACTTCGATATCGACCGTTTCGCACTTGACCATCTCGACCGGCTTGGAGCGAAGGAAGCCGGCGATCATCATCTCATCGAGATCGGGCGGCAGCGGCAGAATCGCGGAATACATGGTTGCCGGATCCGCACCGATGGCGACCGCGACCTCCATGCGTTTCGTGGTCCCGGCGGCACCCATGCGTCGATAATGTTCGGCACCCTGCTTATGGGTCTGCCAGTGCATGCCGGTGGTTCGGGCATCATAGACCTGCAAGCGATAACAGCCGCAGTTACGCTTCCCGGTGTCCGGATTCTTCGAGAACACCATCGGCAGGGTGATGTAGCGGCCACCGTCCTGCGGCCAGCATTTGAGGATGGGAAACTCGTCGAGTGAAAAATCGTCGCGGCGGATCACGTCCTTGCACGGACCTCCGGAAACGATTTTCGGAAAGAACGCGCCGATCTCGCCGAGCTTCGGCAGCATTTTCAATTTACCGATGATTCCTTCGGGCATGCGCATTTCGAGGAACTCGGAAATGCGGGCCGCGACTTCGTCGACCGAGGAGACTTCAAGCGCGATCTCCATGCGCCTCATGCTGGCGAAAGCGTTGATCAGCACGGGCACCTTCGAACCAGCCGGTTTTTCGAACAGCAGAGCGGGACCGCCGGATTTCACGCTGCGATCGGCAAACTCAGTGATCTCAAGCTCGGGAGAAACCTCGAAGGGAATGCGCTTCAACTCACCATGTTTTTCGAGCGCCCGCACAAAGTCTCTCAGGTCCGTGTAAGCCATAATCTAACTATGACAAACGTGGGGACAGGCGTCGGTACCAATCGCACAGCATTTGTTTCGGGCGCGAGCCGGGGAATCGGTCTCGCGTGCGCGCGAGCGCTGGCGGAAACGGGCGTTCATGTGGTGCTTGCCGCTCGCGACGCTGCGAAATTGGAGGAGGCGTCGCGCGAGATTCCGAACTCGACTTGGGTGACGATCGACCTTTCTTCGGCCGATTCGATTAAAGCTGCATTCGCAAAGGCGGGGAAGATCGACATTCTGGTGAACAACGCCGCCGTCACGAAAGATGGGCTGGCACTCCGGATGAAGAAGGATGATTGGGATGCGGTGATCTCCACCAATTTGACCGGCGCTTTTCTGGCGACGCAACAGGTTCTGCACGGCATGATGAAAGCCCGGTGGGGGCGCATCATCAATATTTCTTCAGTGGTGGGTGAGGCGGGCAACCCGGGCCAGGCGAATTACGTGGCGTCAAAGGCGGGCTTGATCGGCTTGACGAAATCGCTGGCGCAGGAGATGGCCAGCCGCAACATCACGGTGAACGCCGTCGCGCCGGGATTTATCGATACCGACATGACCGCTGTTCTCTCGCAGGAAATCAAAGACAACATGATCGGGCATATTCCGTTGAAGCGATTCGGCCGCCCCGAAGACGTGGCCGCGGCTGTGCGATTCCTGGCGAGCGAAGAAGCCGGCTACATCACCGGAGCGGTGCTGAATGTCAACGGCGGAATGTACATGTAATCGCGGCGCGCACCTGTTCGAGCACATGGTCCGAATCGCCGCGAATGATAACGCCTTCGGGCCGCCATCGGGCAAACATCCGCTCGCTGACGAATCCTTTGAAGATGCTGATCAGCGGGACGCCGCAGGCTGATGCCACGTGTTGACCGGCGGAATCGTAGCCGACATACAGGTTGCTCCGCGCGATTTGCGCGGCGAACGGCGCGAAGGCTCCATCATGCGTGCGCATTCCGGGTAGCACTGCGCGTTCGACGCGGGCGTGCTCTTCCATGCCGGCGCCTTTGTCAATCAGGACGGACTTGCCGGT
>JBEKOZ010000630.1:0-3535 GCA_049521275.1 Bryobacteraceae bacterium
GGGGCTCGACGGGTTCGGGTTCATGCAGGAGCCGATGGAGTATGGGTCGCGGACGCATCATTCGAACATGGATTTTTACGACCGGGTGCAGAAGGGCGATGTGATGCAAAGCGCGGCGGTCATGGCATCGTTCGCGTATCACACGGCGATGCGGGCGGAGGCGCTGCCGCGGACGCCGCAGCCTAAGCCTCAGGCTTGGGCGACGAGGTAAAGCGATGAGAAATTTATGGCCGCCGATGAACGCCGATGAACGCGGATGGAAGACAAGGAAGCTCTTTATGCTTTTCGCTCGATCGCTCGGTTTGATCTGTCTGGTCTCGATGCTGGCTCCGGCGCAGGAGAAGGTCGACCTGGCGACGCTTCACTTGATTAAGAATGAGGCGTTTCAGAACTCCAGGGTGATGGAGACGGAGTTTTATCTTACCGATGTGAACGGTCCGAGGCTGGCGAATTCGCCGGGGTATTTCAAGGCCGCCGACTGGGTGGTGAAGCAGCTGACGGATTGGGGGATCAGCGCGCATCAGGAGAAATGGGGGCCGTTCGGGAAGGGATGGGAGGTGACGCATTTCGCGGGCGGGATGGTCGCGCCGCAGTACATGCCTCTGATCGGGTATCCGACGGCGTGGACGGGCGGCACCAATGGGACGGTGGTGGGCGACGCGATCCAGGTGGATGAGCTGGCGAACGACGCCGATCTGGAAAAAGTGAAGGGCAAGCTGAAGGGTAAAGTGTTGCTGATCGGCGCGCCGCGGGATCTGGCGATGCATCTGACGGCTCGGGCGACGCGGTATACAGAGGCGGAGTTGCTGGACCTCGAAAAGGCGCCTGAGCCGGGGGCGGCGATGTTCCGCGGTCCTGGTCGCGGAGGGCGCGAATTTCAGGAGAAGCTCGCGGCATTTTTGACGGCGGAGCAGCCGCTGGTGGTGATGCGCAGCGGAGGGGGATTCAGCGACGGAGGGAATTTCATTGCGGGGCGCGGAGGATCGTACGACGCGAAGGCGGATCCGGCGGTGCCGGCCGTGGTGGTCACGCCGGAGCATTACAATCGCATCTGCCGGCTGCTGGCGCACCAGATTCCGGTGAAGCTGGAGTTCAATATTCAGACGAAGTTTTATGACGACCGGATCGATTCGGTGAATGTGGTGGGTGAAATTCCGGGGAACAAGAAACGCGACGAGGTGGTGATGCTCGGCGCGCATCTGGATAGCTGGCATGCGGGGACGGGCGCGACCGACAATGCGGCGGGGAGCGCGGTGATGATCGAGGCGCTGCGCATATTGAAGACGCTGAATGTGAAAATGGACCGGACGGTGCGGATGGGTCTATGGGGCGGGGAAGAGGAAGGACTGCTGGGGTCGAAGGCATATGTGAAGGAGCATTTCGGCGATCCGGAGACGATGAAGACGACCGCGGAGCATGCCAAGCTGGCGGGATATTTCAATATCGACAACGGCACCGGCAAAGTGCGCGGCATTTATTTGCAAGGCAACGATATGGCGCGGCCGATTTTCGAGCAGTGGTTCGCGCCGCTGAAGGACTTGTCGGAAGGCGCGATCACGATTCGCAACACGGGTGGGACGGATCATCAATCGTTCGATGCGGTGGGGTTACCGGGGTTCCAGTTCATTCAAGATCCGCTGGAGTACGGGACGTTCACGCATCATTCCAACATGGATCTTTACGACCGGATCCAGAAGAGCGACATGATGCAGATTTCGGCGATTGTGGCGTCGTTTGTGTATAACGCGGCGAATCGCGAGGAGATGCTGCCGAGGAAGCCTCTGCCGAAGCCGAATCCCGCGGGCGGCGGGCGGGGATCGGGAACGGGAGCGGGCAGCCGGTAGCGGGAATTTACGCAGCGATAGCGTCATTTCTTGAAGCTCCGCGCGCTCAGGCGTCGATACGAGTATCGACGCGGCACGCAGGAGTGCGTGCGCCACAGGCGCGGGTTGGGCACTAGGGAAGGAAAGAAATTAGGCGCCGGCGATGGCTCCGGCTAACTGTTCGAGTTTTTGATGGAACGTCGATGGATCGGCGCTGGCGGCGCGGTCGATGATTCCGGCCGTAGCGTGAACGGTCAGGTGCTTCGCCAGTCCGTTTTCCTGGACCGTGTAGCTTCCGGAAAGCTTGCGGGCCGCTTCGGCGGAAAGAGAGATGGCGTCGCCCGCGGATATATCGAGCACGGCGACAAACTGGTCCTCGGTCCAGCGGCCGATGGCGGAGTCCTCGCCGGTCAACGTAAGAAAGCGGGTGGTCAGCGCTCTGAGCATGCCTTCAACGACGGTCGCCGAATGCTGGCTTTCGAGGCGCTTGAGATTGCGCAGACATACCAGCAACAGACAGAACGGCTGATTCTGACGAAGCAGGTTATCGATGTGCATATCGGTTTTCTGCCGGTTCCATGCGCCAGAGGCGCGATCCGTATAGAGGGCCTTTCGCTCCAGTTCCATCTGCTGATGCAGCAGGCGGATTTCGTCCTGCAACTGGGCGACGACGAGTTGATTATCGTTCTGCATCCGCTGGACGCTGGTCTCGATTCCGACGACGGCGGTGGCGATGCCGAGGCGAATTTCGTCGACGTTGCTTTTCCGGGCCGTGGATTCCAGGTCGCGCAGCGTGTTCCGGACCTCCTGGTCGTGATTCTCGCCATTGAAGGCGACGGTATCCGCGAAGATCACCATGGCGGCGGTGGCGTTCTCGATCTCCTGGTGCAGTTTGGTGAGCTGTTCCGCGGATTTGTCGCGATACTCCCGAAGTTCGCCGCGGAACGACGACTGGACGGCGCGAAACTGGTCGGCGGACGCGGCGGAGCGGCTCTGCTCCTGGATCACCTGAAGATGGCTGCGAAATTCGACGGTCAGGCGAGGGTCGATTTCGACGGCATAGTGAGCGGACGAATCGATGGCCAGTGCGTAGCATTCGAGGATGGTGCTGGTCAGGTCCTCGCGTCTCTTCAATTCATCAAGGCGCTCCAAATCGTCGACGGACTTGCGAAGCGAGATCAAAGCTGTCCTCCCGAATACCTCATCGACGAGGGCGGGGGCAGCTTGAGAAGAAAATAGAACGGTCAGTCAAAGCGCATGCCGGCGAAGCTGACTACGCTCTGATCGTCGATATTCCATTGCTGATAACGCAACAGGCTGCCGCGGGATTGGGGGACGGCCTTGAGGAAAGTGTAAATGGGCGCCGAGCCGCACCACTTCAGGTCGTCATGGTTTTGCTGCACGAGATCCCAGAAGCCGCGGGCGTCGCCCAGGACCATGCGATCCATGCGCTCCCGGTCGCGGCGGGCAACCTCTTCCATCTCGCCGCGCTCGGCCAGGGCCGGGAAAGTGTCGCCGTAGCGGCGGCCCATGTGCGCCATGTCGACGCCGAGTACCCACAAGAGACGGTCTCCCTCGCGGGCAGCGATTTCGCCGAGAGTGCCGAGCATGCGCTTCACGTGGTCGTTCGACTCCGGCGCGCCGCCGAGATAGATGCTGTTGGCGTAGGAGCCGCAGAGAATCGGCACGATGCGGATTTTCGGTCCGAACAG
>JBEKOZ010000631.1:0-3534 GCA_049521275.1 Bryobacteraceae bacterium
GAAGTCAACAGCCGAAGTCCGTGCACCCGCGCCGTGGCCACGACCGCGCGGTCCATCGGATCGCGCAGAGCTGCGCCCAGCGCCCAAATCTCGGTTGCGATGGGAATCGTGAGGGGCAGAATTCGAACGCCGGGACTCTCTCTTAATGGAGCAAAAATGTCTTCCAGATCCGCATCGATTTTGCTCGCTCCGACCAGGACCGCGATTTCAAGTAGTGTGATCGTGCTCAACGCCAAAGGCTCCGCATGCCGGTCCGCTTCGCTCAGCACCCGGATTTGATCTCTGGAAAGTTTCCTGGGCTCGATCAACCACCGAACAAGGACGTGCGTATCGAGGAGGAACCGCAACTTCACTTCTTCTTTCTGGGGAAAAACCGATCCGGGTCGGTGACCACTTCATAAAGATCCGACATGTCCAGGTTGACGATATCGCCGACGATTCGCCCTTTGCCTTCGAGCACGCCTCTCAACGACTTCCACGGCCGCCTCTTCGCCGGCCCCACCGTCGCCAAAGGCTGCCCCCGCTTGGTAACCGTCAAGGTCCCGCCTTCCCGGTGGATCTCATCCAGCAGCGCGAGACACTTCGCCTTGAACTCCGTCACGCTGACAGTCTGATGCTTCATACCTCATTGTAACTGGTCATCTGACCACATAGCCGTCCCGTGCCCGCACCCGCGCCTGGGGATTCGCTTTTCGAGCATCCTCCGCCAGCTCGACCTTGATCTTCCGTTCCTCGCCCGGCTTCGCCTGCGGCAGCGCGTAGATCAGCGTGTAGCGCTGCCGGATGCGGTGAATCATATCCTCGAAATCCGCGCCCGGATCATGGCCCCGGATCAAATCGCCACCGGTTTTCTCGACGACGCCGGTCATGTTTTCCATCTGCATCCACGCCGTCTGCGGGCTCAGCACCCAGCCCACGCCGAGCATCGCGCTCTCCCCCGACGAACGCAGCTCCAACCCGCTGAGCAGCGCATCCGCCTCCCACAAACTTCGAACCACAGCGTCCCTGCGGCCCGATGGCTGGCCGTGATTGTCGGTCACAATCAGTACGGCGCGCCGCCGCTCCGTGCGCGGTTCCTTCAGAAAATAAACCGCGGCATCCGTCACCGCGCGCAGGATTCTCGTTCCACCGCGAGCCTTGCCCAGAACCTGCGTGTTGATCGTCTGCTCCACGGCCTGCATGTCGTCCGAGAACGCTTGAACCAACGTGCTCTTGGTCGTGAACGTCATCACCGCGACCCGGTCGCCCTTCCTCAGTTCGGCCAGCGCGGCGTGCGCGGAAGTGGCCAGCTTCTCCAGCTTCGGCTGCATGCTGCCGCTGATATCGAACAGCAGAATCAGGTCGAGCGGCGTCTCCTCCCGCGAGAAATAGAGAATCGGCTGCACCGCTCCGTTATCGAAAACCTGAAAATCCTCCTTGTGGAATCCGCCGAGCAGGCGCGTCCCGTCGGTAACCTCCGCGTCCACGTGGACCAGCGAAACTCCGGTCCTGAAGGTCGCGCTCTCCTGCGCCAGCAGCAACGCCAGAAGCCAGTTCATTTAGAGAGGGAGAATCTCTTCCCTCACCGGATCGAAATGGATCTGCCGTTTCTGCAAATAGGCGAGGTTGCCCAGGTGCGACGCCTGCGCCGAACGATGCCCGATATACACGTCTCCATTCGGACGCTTCCGGGTCCGCATGCAATCGAGGAAATTCTCGACGTGATCGATGGTCAGCTCGCGTTCGGCTTTGACGACCTCCGGTTTTGCTCCTCTGCCGGCGGGCGTAAACGTGAACTGGCCGCGATCGATGTATAGCCGTCCTTCGGTCCCGCACATCTCGATCGCCGCGCCCGTGATCCCCGGCGCGAGCGTAGCTTCGAACGTCGCCGTCCAATCCTGCGGATACTGCAACAGCACGTTGATCGTGTCCGGAGCCGTGCGTCCATCCTTATAGTTGTAAATCCCACCCACGGCGGTCGCCACCACCGGATCGTCCTGCTTCATGAACATATGCACCGCGTCGATCCAGTGCGTGAACAGGTCCGTCACCTGCCCTCCGCCGAAATCCAGATACGCGCGGAAGTTGTAATACTGCTGCGGATCGTAGTCGCGCCACTTCACCGGACCCAGAAACTGCGCCCAATCCAGATTCGACGGCTGCGTCTGAAGCGCCGCAGGCGCTTTCCGCAAGTGATACCCGTTGCCGTGCCACCACGTTCGCGCCAGCGTGATTTTCCCCAGCCTGCCCGCCTGAATATACTCATCGCGAGCCTTCATATAATGCGGACCCGACCGCTGCTGCATGCCTACCTGGAACACGCGCTCGTGAATCCGGGCCTCCTTCACGATCACCGGCCCTTCTTCCATCTTCAGCGTCAGGGGCTTCTCGCAATACACGTCTTTCCCCGCGCGGACCGCGTCGATGGCGCAGCCGGCGTGCCAATGATCGGGCGTGGCGATGAGCACCGCGTCCAGTTCTTTCATCTCCAGCAGATTGCGATGATCGTTGAATCCCTTCGCGCCCTTGGCCTTGGTCAGCGCTTCATCCAATCGCGTCCCATAAATGTCGCAAACGGCCTTCACGTCCACCGTTGCGTTCTTCTGGAACACGCCCATCACGGAGGTGCCGCGATCTCCCGCGCCGATCAGGCCGAGGTTGACGCGGTCGTTTGCGCCGAGGATCCGTTGATAGGATGCAGCGGAAAACACGGCTGCGGTGCGAAACATGTCGCGGCGGTTCATCATAATGGTAAGCATATCCTAGTGCGGCGGGAAGTTCACATCATCGGCGGAGGCCTGGCCGGCTGCGAAGCGGCCTGGCAGGTCGCGCGCACGGGAGGCCACGCGATCCTTTATGAAATGCGCCCCGCGAAGCAAACCGCCGCCCATAAAACGGAGTGGCTGGCCGAGCTGGTATGCAGCAATTCGCTGAAGAGCGAGCAGGAAAACAGCGCTTCCAGATTGTTGAAAGACGAGCTGCGTCGGCTCGGATCGCTGCTCTTAGAAATCGCCGACCGCACGCGAGTGCCGGCCGGCCATGCCCTGACCGTCGACCGCGAGGTTTTTGCGGCGGAGGTCACGCGGGCCATTCAGGACGAGCCGGCCATTGAACTGCGCCACCAGGAAATTGCGTCACTCACTCCCGATCGCCAGTGGATCGTCGCGAGCGGGCCGCTGACCTCCGATGCTCTCGCGTCCGAAATCGCGCGCGTCACCGGAGCGGAGCGGCTGTTTTTTTACGACAGCATCAGTCCCATCGTCGACTCGGAGTCGATCGATACTTCGATTGCGTTCCGCGCTTCGCGCTACGGAAAATCGCTGGACGGCACCGACGACTATCTGAACTGCCCTTTCGATCGCGCCGAGTACGAGGCTTTTCTGGACGCGCTCCTCGCGGCCTCCAGCGTACCCGCGCACATCGAGCAGGATAACGCCAAGTATTTCGAAGCCTGCCTGCCCATCGAGGAGATCGCGCGGCGCGGACGGGACACTCTGCGCTTCGGTCCCATGAAACCCATGGGACTCACCGACCCTCGCACCGGCCGCCGTCCCT
>JBEKOZ010000632.1:0-3532 GCA_049521275.1 Bryobacteraceae bacterium
TTCAGTAAATGCCGGGCCATGGGGGCGCCCATGGTCCCTAATCCGAGAAATCCTAACTGAGCCATAGGATATAGATTCTATCGAAGTGGTGTGCGGGTCCGCATGCTCACGCATGGCGGTTCGGCGAGTGCACGCAGCCGTCTTCTTCCGAGCCGCGACCACAGGGAGCGGTTTTGGCCGCCGACACTGCTTTCGAGCCCCTGAACCGCCATGCGTAAGCATGCGGACGAATCGCTAATCTCTTGGATCCTGAAGCTGCTGATTCCCCGAGAGCAGCCTGAGGATCAGCAAATCCGATGGTTGGAATTGGGTGACCGGGACGTTGCTCAGATCCTCGTCCCGCTCTACCACGTGACTGCGAATCATCGTACGCAGCTGAGCTATCGAAATCCCGAGTTCTTCGGCTGCCTCCGTCTCCGAGTACTGAGACTTCCCCGTTCTGGTCAGTTGCAAGATACAAATCCTCGTTTCTCTACTATTTAGATTGTAGAGGTCGGGCACCGGTGTCCCAATCGGGGAGAGCGCTTATTTACGCTACGGTATCGCCTAAGGTACAAACGTACTAAGGGCTACTTGGCGAACTTGATGCATGTGGGCTTCGGCACTCCGCTCACCATGCTCGACGGCGCCAGCTTCCCGCTCGACAGGTCGATGCTGAAAATCGCAATATTGTCCGAACCCTGGTTCCCCACCAGCAGCCAATGCCCGCTGGGATCGATCTCAAACTGGCGCGGCGTCTTGCCGCCCGAGGAGATGTGCTGCTCCGGCTTCAGCGTGCCTCTTTTCATGTCGGCCACCGAATAGAGCATGATACTGTCGTCCCCCCGATTCGACACGTACACGAATTTCCCGTTCGGATGCACCGCGATCTCCGCGGCCGTATTTTCACCCTTGAATTCTTCCGGCAGCGTGCTCTGTTTCTGCACGATCGTGAATCTCTTCGGCTCCGCCTCGAAATAAAACTCCATCACTTCCGAGCTCAGCTCATTGACCAGGTAGAAAAATTTCCCCGACGGATGCATCACCCCATGCCGCGGACCCGAGCCCGGATGAATCGTCATGAACGCCGGGTTCCCAACCTCGAGCGAACCCTTCTTCAGATTGAAATTGTAAATCGCCACTTCGTCGATTCCCAGATCCGCCACCAGCACCAGCTTGCTCTTCTCGATAAACCCCACCCAGTGCGGATGCGGCGAGGTCTGCCGGTCGCGATTCGGACCGGACCCCTTGTTCTGTATAAAATCGGTCGGCTCGCCCAGCCGACCGCTTGAATCGATCGGCAGAACGGTAATGCTCCCGCCCGAGTAATTCGCCGTGATCGCCACGTGCCCCGTTTTATCGATCGCGATATAGCACGGACCCGACGAATGCACGCTCGCCGAGTTTATCTCCCTCAGCTTGCCGCCGCTTTCCATCGCAAACCCGGTGACCGCTCCTTTTTCGACTTCGTTCACCGCGTACAGATACTTGCCGCTGATCGTCAGATAGCTGGGCGACGCCGTGTCGGACACCATGGCGGGCGCGGAAAGCTTGCCCGATTTCTCATCGAAATCCGCGGCGTAGATCCCTTTTTCCGCCGTGCCGATGTACACATGTTGCGCGGACACCGTCGCCGCCGCCATCAAAAACGATAAAAAACCTCTTACCATCCGTTCCCCTTTGTCTTCGTTCGGATTCGGCAGAGATAGCTGTCAGCCGTGATATACAACGTCGACCCATCCTCGCCCCAGTTGCAGTTCGCCGTCCGCTGCCCCGTATCGATGCGCCCCAGCCGCTTGCCGTCCGGCGCATAAATATGAATGCCGCCTGGACCCGCCGCGAAAAGATTCCCCCCGCGATCGATCTTCATCCCATCCGGCAAACCCGGATGATCCTTCCCCATGGCCGTCACGTCCACAAACACTCTGCCTTTCCCTAGTGTACCGTCCGCATTCACCGGAAACGCCATCCACACCGCGTGATCCGGATCCGAGTTCGCCACATACAGCGTCTTCTCGTCCGGCGAAAACGCGAGCCCGTTCGGCCGCGACATCTCCTTGGTCAACAAAGTGACCACCCCATTCTTCGCCAGCCGGAACACCCCGCAATAATCCATCTCCCGCAGCGGAGACTCAGGCGACGGCAGCCCGTAAGGCGGGTCGGTGAAATACAAATCGCCATTCGATTTGTACACCAGGTCGTTCGGACTGTTCAGCCGCTTGCCCTGATAATTATCCACCAGCGTCCGCTTCCCGCCGCCCTTGGTCAAAACTGAAATGCGCCGGTCGCCATGCTCGCAGGACACCAGGCGCCCCTCTGAATCCAGCACCAGCGCGTTGCTCCCCGGCTCATGCGAATAATCCCCCACCCCTGTATATCCCGACGGCTTCAGGAACAAACTTAAGCCGTCCGTCTCGCTCCACTTCATCACCGAATTGCGCGGAATGTCCGAAAACAGCAGGTATTTGCCGTCCTTCACCCAAACCGGCCCCTCGGCCCAGATAATCCCGGACGCGAGCACTTCTACGCGCGCATCAGGCCCCAGCAGTTTATCGATCAAAGAATCTTCCCGCAGGATCTGCCCGACAGTGGGCCGTATTTGCGCCATGGCAATCGCCGCGAGTGAGAGCAACAAGAGGATCTTCACCATTTCGTCAGTTGTATCATAATAAGCGCATCAAATAGGAGGCTTTCCCGATGCCCCGCATCGTCCGCTGTTCTTTGATTCAGGCGTCCAACATCGGCCAACCCGACCAGTCCCTCGCCGAAGTCAAGCAGGCGATGCTCGACAAGCACGAAGTCTACATCGCACAGGCAGCCGCCGCCGGATCGCAGATCACCTGCCTTCAGGAAATCTTCAACGGCCCCTATTTCTGCGCCGAGCAGCAAACCCGCTGGTACGATTCAACCGAACCCATCCCCGGCGGTCCCACCATCCGCCGCATGCAGGACCTCGCCCGCCACCACCGCATGGCGATCATCGTACCCATCTATGAAATCGAGAGTGAAGGAATCTATTACAACACCGCCGCCATCATCGACAGCGCCGGCCAATACCTCGGCAAATATCGCAAGAACCACATCCCTCACGTCGCGCCTGGATTCTGGGAAAAGTTCTACTTCCGCCCCGGCAACCTCGGCTATCCCGTGTTCGACCTCGGCTTCGTCCGCATCGGCCTGTACATCTGTTACGACCGCCATTTCCCCGAAGGCGCGCGAGCCCTGGGCCTCAACGGAGCCGAGATCGTCTTCAACCCCTCCGCCACCGTCGCCGGCCTCAGCGAACATCTTTGGAAGATCGAGCAGCCCGCCCACGCCGTCGCCAACGGATACTTCATCGCCGCCGTCAACCGCGTCGGCACCGAAGCCCCCTGGAACATCGGGCACTTCTACGGCACCAGTTATTTCTGCGATCCCCGGGGCCGGATCATCGCCCAGGCGTCGCGCGAAACCGACGAAGTCCTCACCGCCGATCTCGACCTTGATCTGATCAAGGAAGTCCGCCAGACCTGGCAATTCTTCCGCGACCGCCGTCCCGATACCTACAGCGATC
>JBEKOZ010000633.1:0-3530 GCA_049521275.1 Bryobacteraceae bacterium
ACTTCGCCGCGAAAGCCGCGCGACTGCATGGCCAGATGCACGTCGGTGCTCAGATGGTAGCTTTTGCTGAGCAGAACTCCGACGGTTGCGGCCGCCAGACGCCGGCGGTCCGGGGCTTCGAGCACGCCCACCGTGCGGCTCTTCCGCGATTCGAACATGTCAATAGCGGTTTGGAGGATCAGGAAGAGATAGCGATAAGTCATGCCGAGAATCACGACGAAGACCACGGGCAGACGCAGCACCCGCAGAGCTTTCAGAATGTGTGCCCATCGCGTAGTGAGCACCAGCAGCGTCGATAAGCTGACCGCAGTTTCGGCTCGCAATAAGAGGTAGGCGGCAGTGCGAACACCCTGCTGGGTGATCGGCCAGCTTCCTTGGACCGGCGCGCCGGGGGTGATGAAAATGGCCGGCAGGGCGATGCAGCCGGTGAACAGCAGCACCGGCGTCCAAACCCATCGCGCGAGATCGGCCAGCGAAATGCGAGAAGCGACGGCGAGAGATGCGGCGATCAGGAATACACCGGCGATCGCGAGCAGGCTGTGAGAGGCCGCCACGGAGACGATCATGGCCAATATGCCCACCACTTTGATGCGCGGATCGACGCGCTCGAGGATTCCACTTTGAAACCGCGTCGAATCGTCGGCCAGCGCGGCGAAATTCATGCCGTTCGATAAGCTGCCGATGGTCCGCTCGACGAAGGTCATGACCTTAGCCTGGTGAAAACCCACGCGCCGCCCAGGAACGCCAAGGCGATCAGGCCCGCGCCCAGCATCGCCGAAAGAAGGTAGCCCAACTGCGCGCTCTTCAAAATCGGAGGTGCGTAGCGGGGCATGGGAGCGGTCCAGATGGTCGCGAGCTTTTGCAATCCGGCCGGCGCCTGCGCGGGCGCGGCATGGTTCCCTGAAGCGGCGGCGATCTGCTGGCGCGATTGCGGAGAGGAGAAATCATCCGGCACCCATTCGCCCCAGGCCGCTCCGGCGGCCAGGATTCCGAGCGGCGTGAGGATCAGCAATAGCGCGAGCGCGATCCATAGCGGACGCATGCTGACGGCTCTTCCATTGATGCCGGCGCCGGGCGCGGTGGTTTTCAGCAGCGCGGGTTCGGCGCGTTGCAGATATGCGACGACTCCTCCGGACACGATCATTTCCGCTAGCCCGGCGATGGTCAGATGGCCGATCATCATGGCGGGGACGGCGATGCGCAGCGGATAAGGCGCATAAAGAGGCGCGCCGGACGCATCGTGAAACAGCATCGGCTGGATGCCGAACTCGAGCGCGGCCATCAGCGCCGAGGCATTGATCGCGCAGTAGCCGGCCGCGGCGGCGGCAATCACGCGGCGCGGCGATTCGATGGAAGTTCGCCCGGCGATGAGCCGGTAAACGGCATAGGCGACCAGCGATCCGACGATCGCCATGTTGAAGCAGTTGGCGCCGATGGCGGTGACGCCTCCGTCGCCGAAAAAGATGGCCTGAATCACCAGCGCGACGGAGATGGCTAGAATCGATCCCCAGGGTCCCAGCACGATCGCCGCGATGGCGACGCCCACTGCGTGGCCGGTGGTGCCGCCGGGCAGAGGCAGATTGAACATCATGATGACGAAGGAAAAAGCCGCGAACAGGGACAGCAACGGCACGGCTTGCGTATTCAGCCGGCGCTTCATTTTCTGCAGCGAGACAACCCAGAACGGCGTTGCGCCCGCATATAAGGATGCGCAGGTGGAGGGGCTCAGATATCCGTCGGGGATGTGCATGGTCTCTCTTTGAATACGGCGTGGGGTGGCCGGACGGTTTTAGATTTCCTCCAGGTAGCACAATAATAACATTCGTGCGAACCAGAAATCCGATCCGCCGCCTGATGCGTATGGATGCATGAAAGGCAAAATCATGAAACTCTTCCAAACATTTTCTGTACTCGCACTCACGGCCGCTTCGGTTGTTCTCGCGGCTAAGAACCCGATGGTCGGGGGCAAAGAGATGTACCCCAATAAGGACATCATCGACAACGCCGTCAACTCGGCCGACCATACCACGCTGGTTGCCGCGGTGAAGGCAGCGGGATTGGTCGAAACGCTGAAAGGACCCGGGCCGTTCACGGTCTTCGCGCCGACCAACGCCGCGTTCGCGAAACTGCCGGCGGGCACCGTGGATACGCTGCTGAAGCCGGAGAACAAGGATACGCTGGTCAAGATCCTGACCTATCACGTGGTCGCGGGCCGCTGGAGCGCCGCCGATATCAGGAAGATGATCAAAGACGGCCACGGCAAGGCGGAATTGAAAACCGTCAGCGGCGGTACGCTGACCGCGATGATGCAGGGAAATATGATCGTGTTGAAGGATGAAAAAGGCGGGATGTCGACGGTGACGCAGGGCAACGTGTTTCAGTCGAACGGAGTGATTCACGTGGTGGATTCGGTGCTGCTGCCGAATTAGCTGGTTTGCGGCTACAATAGCGGGATGAGGACCACGATTGCTCTCGCGATTCTCGCGATCCCGCTATTAGCCGCTGATGAGGCTGGTTCCTGGAGCCCGAAGGGAGCGGCTGCTTATCTCGATCAGCGGGCCGATTGGTGGATCGGGTGGAAGTCCGCGCAGAGGGATCACGACACGTTCTGCATCTCCTGCCACACGGCGCTGCCTTATGCACTGGGCCGGCCTGCGTTGCGCGCGGCGCTGGCGGAGAAGACTGCTTCAACCGGCGAAAATCAACTGCTGGCGAACGTCACCAAACGGGTGCGGCTGTGGAGCGAAGTGCAGCCGTTTTACGCCGACAAGGATGGCGATCCCAAGACCGCGCAATCACGCGGGACGGAAGCGGTTCTGAACGCCCTGATTCTCGCGAGTTATGATCCGAAGCTGAATGACGATACCAGGCTCGCTCTCAAGAACATGTGGAGCCTGCAACTGACAACCGGCGAGAAGAAGGGCGCGTTCACCTGGTTGAATTTTCACAATGAGCCTTGGGAGGCCGACGATTCGCAGTTCTGGGGCGCGACGCTGGCCGCGCTCGCGGTGGGGAGCACTTCCCAGGAATACCAGGCTTCGGTCCGCGACAACGTGACGCTGTTGAGCGAATATCTGCAACGCGATGCAACGGGGCAATCGCTGCTGAATCGCACGGTGCTGCTGTGGGCGTCGGCGAAAATGCCGGGGTTGTTGAAGCCCGAACAGCAGAAGGCGATTGTCGATGAGCTGATCGGCAAGCAGCAGGCGGACGGCGGATGGAGCGCATCGTCGCTGGTGCTGGGGACGTGGAAACGGCACGATTCGACGGCGCTGCCGTCGGTGAGCGACGGGTACGGCACGGGTCTGGTGTCATTCGTTCTGGAGCAAGTGCCGGGGACGGCGGCGCAGGTGAAGCGCGGGTTGGCTTGGCTGGCGCAGCATCAGGATAAGGACGCGGGGCTGTGGCCGGCGACGTCGTTGAACAAAGAGCGGGATCCTGCTTCTGATGCAGGGAAGTTCATGAGTGATGCGGCTACGGCGTTCGCGGTGATGGCGCTGGAGGATCGTAAGTAAGAAGACGATCCGCAT
>JBEKOZ010000634.1:0-3523 GCA_049521275.1 Bryobacteraceae bacterium
GAGCCGGAATCGCAGAAGCCGCGCATCAATCCGCAAACGTTCGAGAGCGATCGCCCAGGCATTTTCCTGGCTGGCGTTATCGTCGCCGGCATGCACACCAACGAAATCTTCATCGAAAACGGCCGCTTCCACGGCAAACAAATCGCCGAAGCCATTGCTTCCTCACAATTGATATCATCGACGCCATGACGAGACGAGACTTCGCCAGGCTAGCAGCGAGTGCGGTGGTGGTTCCGGCATTCGGTGTAATTGATTCCAAGTTCAGCGGAGTCATGATCGGCGCGCAGACTTACAGCTTTCGCACCCTTCCTTCACTCGACGATTGCATCGCCGCGATGAAAGAGATCGGTCTCGGATACGCCGAGCTCTGGGACAACCAGATCCTGCCGAAAGATCGTTCGCAAATCTCGGCCTGGCGCTCCAATCCGCCCATGGACGAGATCCGCGGCATCCGCAAGAAGTTCGATGATGCAGGCATCGATCTCTACGCTTTCAACTACAGCTTTCGCGACGAGTTCACCGACGAGCAAATTGAAAAGGGGTTTCTCATGGCCAAGGCCATGGGCGTTACGCGCATCACTGCGTCTGCCAACGTGGACATTTCGCCGCGCGTCGACAAGTACGCCGAGCAATACAAGATCTACGTCGGCTATCACGATCACGACAGCATGAAGCCCAACGAATTTTCGACGCCGGACGATTGGAAACAGGCGCTGGCAGGGCGATCGAAGTACACCGGCATCAACCTCGACATTGGGCATTTCACCGCCGCCGGCTTCGATCCGGTGAGTTTCCTCGAAGAGCATCACGCGAAAATCCTGACGCTGCACATCAAAGATCGCAAGAAGAATCACGGGCCGAACATGCCGTTGGGCGAGGGCGACACGAACATCAAGGGCGTGCTCGAAGTGTTGAAGACCAAGAAGTATCCCATCCCGGCCATGATTGAATACGAATACGGCAAGCCGGGGATGGACACCGTCGCGGAAGTTAAGAAATGCTTCGACTATTGCAAAGCTGCATTGGCCTAACAGGCTTTGGCTTAAACAGACTTTAGCGTGATCGCGCGGCGCTGGCAGCCACCGGCTTCGCCGCCTCGGGAGCTGGTACCGTTGGCGCCACGGCTTCCGGTTCCTTGCGCACCAGGCCCAGCGCTTTTCGCAGCTCGGTATCCACGTTTTGGCGGATGTCGGGGTTGTCCTTCAAAAACTGGCGAGCGTTCTCGCGGCCTTGTCCGATGCGCTCGCCTTTGTAGCTGTACCAGGAGCCGCTCTTTTCTACGATATTTTGCGCCACGCCCAGATCGATCAGGTCGCCTTCGCGTGAGATCCCTTCGCCATAGATGATGTCGAACTCGGCCTCGCGGAAGGGCGCCGCAACTTTGTTCTTGACGATCTTCACCTTGGTGCGATTTCCGGTTACGATGTCGCCTTCCTTGATGGCGGCGATACGGCGGATGTCGGCGCGCACCGAAGAGTAAAACTTCAGCGCGCGGCCACCGCTGGTGGTTTCGGGGTTCCCGAACATCACGCCGATTTTTTCGCGAATCTGGTTGATGAAGATCAGGCAGGTATTGGATTTCGAGACGCTGCCGGTGAGCTTGCGCATGGCCTGCGACATCAGACGTGCCTGCACGCCCATGTGGCTGTCGCCCATTTCGCCATCGAGCTCGGCCTTAGGCACTAAAGCCGCGACGGAATCCACTACCAGCACATCGATGGATCCCGACGTGATCAGGGCGCTGGTGATTTCCAGTGCCTGCTCGGCATAGTCGGGCTGCGAGACCAGCAGATTGTCGACGTCCACGCCGAGCTTGCGCGCATAGATAGGATCGAGCGCGTGCTCCACGTCGATGAAGGCTGCCATGCCGCCGGCCTTCTGCGCTTCGGCCACCACCTGCAGCGCTACCGTGGTTTTGCCGGACGATTCCGGTCCGAAGATTTCGACGATGCGGCCGCGCGGGAATCCTCCCACGCCGAGTGCGTTGTCGAGCGAAATGGAGCCCGACGAGATGGCCGCCACTTGCACCACCGCTTCCTTCGACCCCAGCCGCACGATGGAGCCTTTGCCGAATTGCTTTTCAATCTGGCCGAGGGTGAGCCCGAGGGTGCGTGTGCGTTCTTTTTCGTCCATAAAACGTAGTCCTTCTAAAATGTCTCGGGGGAGAACTTCTATTGTACTAGAGTTTGGGAGCGTAGTACCCTTTGCGGGCACGCACGATCAGATCTTTGTGCCCCTTCACGCGGATCTCCACGGTATGATACAGGCCGTCTACTTTGAGCGGCTCGGGGCGATAAAAGATGTTGTACTGATGCCGCAGCTCATTGGCGATGTTCTCGAACGATTGGCTTAAATCCGAAACCTTGAAGGGGAAGAAGGCCTGGCCGCCGGTTTCCGACGCGAAGTATCGCATTACCTTGTCGCCGTCAGTTTCGATGCGTGTGATGTTGGTGGAAATGGTGTAGACGTTGACGTCGGCCTTTTGCGCCATCTCGAGCGCCTGATCGCGCGTGTAGCGGCTCTGGTTGTCTTCGCCGTCGCTCAAGATGACCATGGCGCGGCGAAATTTGTAGAGCGGCTGATCTTCCATCAGCTTGTCGCGGCAGGCGAAGAAGATGGCGTCATACAGGGATGTCCCGCCGCCCGGCCTCAGATTCTCGACGGCCTTCTCGAGGTCGGCGATGTTGTCGGTAAGATCGGTCACCAACTCGGCCGAGGTATCGAAACTCACCACCATGGCTTTGTCGTGGTCGGGACGGACGGTGCTGTCGATGAACGCGGTGGCCGCTTCCTGCTGGAAATGAAAACGATCGCGAATGCTGTTGCTGGTGTCGATCAGAATGGCGAGGCGCAGAGGTAGATCGGTCTCGGCCGCGAACTCGATGATGGTCTGCGGCTTCTTGGTCTCGAAGACCTCGAAATCGTCCTTCGTGAGATCGGTGACGAAGCGGCCTTTTTTGTCGGAGACCGTGTAGAGCATGTTGACGCGCGAGACATCCAGGGTGATGCGGGACTTGTCGCCGGTATCGGGCGGCGGGGCTTTGTCGGCATTCTTGGCCTGGTCCTTGGCTTGGCCGGGGGACTGGCCGGAAACGAGCAGCGAGAGAGCGCAAAGCGCGACGAGGAGGTACAACTTCTTCATGAGCGGTTAATTCATTATAGATGCGGCGGGCGTCCTACAGGTGCGGGACACGGGCATTCGACTATAGATACGATTCATTTTATTTATTAGCAAAACAATTGACATCCCCTAACTGCCGCCATATACTTTTCCCACCAGCCTATGCTGGCTGGTAGGCCGTCCTGGTGCATTCGTCGCAATGGCGCGACGCACCGCCACGCGTAGCGAGCTCGTTTCTCGCAGACTCCAATTCTACTTGTCAGGAGTTGTGGCTATGCGTGCAAAACTGGGCCTGCGCCGACTATTTGTGTATTTTCTTCTTACTGCGGCTGCGTCCATCAGCGGCTTTTCGCAGTCGACAACACTGCTTCGAGGCACCATTACCGATCCACAGGGCGGTCT
>JBEKOZ010000635.1:0-6162 GCA_049521275.1 Bryobacteraceae bacterium
TGCGCAAAACAGGCCGCGTGTCGCAACCGTTAGCGGGCGCTTCAATAGAGCCGCGACCATCGGGAGCGGTCCATCCGACTCTTTCCGTATCCTGTTACGCAAGTCCGCATGCTTACGCATGGCGGTTCAGTGGCGGCAGTGAGCGGATGCGCAAGAGGGGGGACTCGCAGACGGGGGTCAGACTCGGGCGCGGAAACCGCTTCCTGCGGTCGCGGCTCGGTAACACCAGGCCGTCTACTGCTCCCGCAGGACCGTCACCGGGTCCACGCGCGTGGCCCGGCGAGCGGGCACCACGCACGCCGCTAAGCCGACCGTCGCCAGCGTCAGGATCACAGCCGACATCACCGCCGGGTCCAGCGGCTTCACGCCGTAGAGTTGGCCCGCCACGACGGAGCGCAGCGCTACCGAACCTGCCACGCCAAGGATCAGGCCGGCGCCGAGCAGCCACAGAGCTTCGCTGACCACCAGCTTCACCACGCCGCCCGCGGTGCAGCCCAGTGCCGAGCGAATCCCGATCTCGCGCTGGCGCTGGGTTACCAGATACGCCAGCACGCCATAAATGCCGATCGCCGAAAGAAACAGAGCCAGACATCCGAACAACATGGCGAGCGTCAGCGATGCGCGGCGTCCCGCCAGCGCCAGATCGCCGCGCTCCTCCATACTGTGCACGTCGAATAATGCCAGGCTCGGCGCCACGCCCGAGAATTTGGTGCGCACGGCACGCAGGATCGGGCCGGTGTCGCCGGAGGTCTTGATGGCCAGCACGTAACCCCTCTCGACATGCTGCGCGTAGGGCACGTAATACGCGCCCGTCGGACTGCCGCTGCCTTCCACATCCGCCGTGTGGACGGGACGGATGACCCCCACCACGGTCATCCAGCGGGTGTGTTCGTCGGTCTTCAGCAAGTCGTTGATATTTTGCGGAAAATACATGCGCCGGCCGATCGGGTTGCGATCCGGCCAGAAGTGATGCGCCAGGCGTTCGTCCACAATAATGGTCTCGGGAACGGCTGTTCCTGACGTGGACTCGCGATCGCTTTCATTGAACGGGCGACCCGCCGTCATCGCGATATGCATGGCCTCGAAGTAGCCAGACGTCACTCTTATCTGCTCTGGTGAAATCACGGACTCGCCGGGTCTCATGACGTAGCCTTCGGCCAGGATCACGCTGTCGCTGTGGTCGCCGCTCCAGGGGATTGTGGTGGTGGCACCGGCCGCCGTCACGCCGGGAATGGCGCGGATTGCGGCGAGTGCCCGGTCCATCAGTTGGCTCACGTCGGAGTTTTTCGGATACAACGACTCCGGCACGCTGGTGGCAGCCGTCACCACGCCTTTGACGTCGAATCCGGGGTCGACGTGGAGCAGCTGGCGGAAGCTCGCGAGCACCAGACCCGCGCCGACTAATAGCACGAAGGCCAAGCCCACCTGCGCCACCACCAGGCCTTGCCGCACGCGTCGAGCCCCGCGCCCGCTGGTACCGGAGCGGCTCTCTTCGCGCAGTACCTCATTGAGCCGCGCGCGGATCACCTGCGCCGAGGGGATCAACCCGATGATGATCCCGACCAGCGCCGCCGTTGCCAGCATCGCCAGCACCACCATGCCGTCCACGCGAACCTCGCCCGCGCGCGGCAGCGTTTCAATCCCGCTCTGCGCCAGCGCTTTTAACAATCCCGCGCCCAGCGCAGCACCCGCGGCGCCGCCGGCCAGGGCGAGCAATGTGCTCTCCGTTACCAACTGGCGCACCAGACGTCCGGCCCCCGCGCCCAGCGCCAGGCGGGTGGCGAACTCCTTGCGCCGCAGCGTGGTTCGCGCCAGCACCAGGTTCGCTACGTTCACGGCGCCGATCAACAGCACGAACGCCGCTCCTCCCCACAGCAGGTAGAGCGCTGCCCGGACCTGCTTCACCAGCATGTCTTCAAGAGGAGACACCACGGTGTGGAAGCCCGCGTTGATCAGCAGTTCCTTGAAATTCGGAAACTGGTCGAGGTTGGCGCGATTCAGCGCGTCCACCTGGGACTGGACTTGCTCGATGGTCGCGCCCGGCTTGAGCCGGCCGATGTTGATCCAGTTATTGGAGTGGCGCGTCTCCTTGTCTTGCTGGGTGAACGCCGTGGGAATCCAGAGGCGGACATCGGGGTCGATGAAGTTGAAGTTCGCCGGCATCACTCCCACCACCGTGAACGGCTGACCGCTCATGCGGACGTCTTTTCCGAGCGCCGCCTCCGGGCTGCCGAAGAGTCCCCGGCTGAGGCTGTCGCTCAGAATCACCTTCTGTTCGGCGCCGGGCTCGCCTTCGGCTTCGGAAAAGGCGCGGCCGAAGGCTGGGGATACGCGCAGCAGCGGGAACAGGGAGGGAGTCGCCATCATCCCGGTGATCCGCTGCGGCGTACCCTGGATTTCGATGGTGCGCGCGGTGGTCCGGAATAGCGCCTGGTCCGAAAAAACGTGGATGTCTCGCAGGCGGTCGTAATAATCGCCCGAGGCGCTGTTGTATCCGGTCTCGGCGCCCGCTTTCGGGTATCGATTCGCCATCAGCACCAGGGATCGGGCGTCCTGGACGGGCAACGGCCGCAACAACACCGAGTTCACCACCGCGAAAGTGGCGGTGTTGGCCGCGATACAAACCGCAATGGTCAGGACCACGGTCAGGGTGAATCCCTTGTCGCTCAAAAGGGAGCGGATGGCGTGCCGGAGGTCGCGGAGAATCGATTCCATACCAGTTAATACGCAAAACGAACCCCCAGAAGTTGCAATTTATTTAGCCTTCGTGCCTCTATGAAACGGAGCTATAAAGAACTTCCTTAAAGCCCGAGTATCGCTCCAGCGGCAAAATCCGGCTCGGCCGGTTCCTTTTTCGCCGCGCCCTGAAACTGTACCCCTCCTTTTACCTGCTGCTCGCGCTGACCTTGCTCTACTGCGTCCTCTGGCACATCCCCGTCACCGCGCGGCAGATCGTCGGAGAGGCGACCATGACCCAAAACTACTTCGGTGCGATTTGGGGACACACCTGGTCTCTGGCCGTCGAGGAGCACTTCTACATCGCGTTGCCGCTGCTGCTGGCCTTCCTGATGAAGCGCGGCAAAGGCTCCCAAGACCCGTTCCAGAACATTCCCTATATTTTTCTGGGCGTCGCCATCGCGTGCCTGGCGCTGCGCATCGTGTTTGCCGCGCCCCATGGCGTCTATACGCATCGCGACCATTATGAGCCCTCCCATTTGCGCGTCGATTCGCTCTTCTTCGGCGTGTTTCTCGCGTACCTGCACAACTTCCGTCCGTGGATTCTTCAAAAACTGATGAGCGCTCCGTGGCGCTTTCCCGTCTCCCTCGCCGGGGTTCTCGCTTTAGCGCCGGCCTGCTTTCTCCCCTCCACCGATCCGATTGTCTACACCGTCGGTTTCACTCTGATTTACCTCGGCTTCGGAACAATGCTCCTGCTTTCGATTTACCAGGAGGATCGAAAAAGAGCCAAGCCCGGCATTGGCTCCCGGGCCATCGCGCGAATGGGCATTTACTCCTACTCGATCTATCTCTGGCACGTCCCGATGGCCCAGGTTTTTGGCGCCCTGGCCCGGCGGTTCAGTAACGTCAATCAATATGCGCTGCACGCCATCTACTTCGCGGCGACTATTGTCGTGGGCGTCGCCTTGTCCAAGCTCGTCGAGATACCGGTCTTGAAGCTGCGCGATCGCCTCTTCCCTTCGCCGGCGAACGGCCTTCAGCACCTGGAACCCGCGACGCCGCGCGACCTGGCCGCCTGAAAGTGGTATCTATTAAGATATGAAGCTGCTTGCGCTCGCTCTCTCGATTGCCGGATGGAGTGTGGCTGCCGACATTCATGGTGAATACGTCGAAGCCCGCACCGCCGATATTTATACCGGGCCTTGTTTCGCCAACTCCGAAGTGGAATTGACCGGAAACCTCGCCGTGCTCGGCTGGAAGATCGAAAAGGGCTCCTGGGAAGGAGTTACGCTCGACGGTTTATCGGTGATGGGTGTGGTCCACGCGGAAAGCACCCTCGGCGATTTCATGCATCCCGACGTAGTGGGCGCGCGCGCAGTGATCATCGTCGATCAGAGCGCCACCGCGGAACAGCGCCTCGCCTTGGGCCAGTTCGCGCGGAAAATGGGCGGCGATCTGCTGAAGAATGTCGTGCGCACTGACGCGCGGCCGATCACTTTCACGAGCGGCGATATGCATTCGCGGGAAGCGAAGATGGTCGCCGGAGAACTGGCGAAAGTCGAAACGCGCGCGCTCGAAGAGACCGACAAGATCTGCCATAACGAAGCGGTGTGGTACCAACCGCTCACGCAATTGGATCACGCCATGGCGGCTTACACGGTGGAGCAGAGTTATCGCGGAAAAGGTCTCGATACCACGTGGAGCTATCCGGGCAAACGCAGCGCCTACGTCGGGACGTTCTCCGTTTCAGGACCGGGCGTCGTCGAGACCGGCGAAGACTTCAGCCAGTAAGACTTCGATAGAAGGATTCTCGGTGCGCAGCACGCCGTCCTTCACTTCCCGGCTGCCTTCGAGGCTGTAGGTCCACGCGCGGCGGTCAGTGGGGTCGACGACCCACACGTAAGGGACGCCGAACTTCAGATAGTCGTCGATGCGATTCTGGACCCTGATCAGGCTGTCGTCTTTCGACAGAATTTCGATGCAGATAAATGGTGGCTCGCGGAAGATCTGTTCCTCGGGCTCGCGGCCCACGACCACACAGACGTCGGGAATTCGAAAGCGCCTGGCGGAGACTTGAACCCGCTGCTCAGGGAAAACCTGGATGCCCAATCGTTTGGCCCTGGTACCGAAGTACAAAATAAACTCGCGCTGTAATTTGCTATGATCCCGTTCTCCCAAGTTTCTTTCCAGCACCTCTCCGTCCACGTAATCGCAGTCCGGCCGATACGTGGTGCGCAGATACTCTTCGACTGGAACGAGCATCGTAGCCTTCATGTGCTTATTCTACCTCTCCGCGAACCAGGTCTTCGTAGCTTTCGCGTTTGCGGATGATGCGCCAGGTGTCTTCTTCGACCAGCACTTCCGCGGCTCTGGGACGCGCATTGTAGTTGGAGGACTGCACGAACCCGTACGCTCCCGTGGTGGAGATCGCGACCGTATCGCCGGGCATCAAGCCCAGCGGGAGTTCACGATCTTTCGCCAGAAAATCGCCGGTCTCGCAAACGGGCCCTACTACATCGACGATCGATTTCGCCGTGCTGGTTTCGCGGACCGGCAGGATTTCGTGATAGGCGCTATAGAGCGCGGGACGAATCAGGTCGTTCATCGCGGCGTCCACCACCACGAAGTGTTTTTCGCCGGTGGTTTTGCGATAGAGGACGCGGGTCAGCAACACGCCGGCGGCGCCCACGATGGAACGGCCGGGCTCGATCATGGCGTAGAGGCCGCGATCCTTGAGGCGCGCGCACATGCGCTCGATGAAACTCGAAATTTGGGGCGTGGCGTCCTCCGGCTTGTAAGCGACGCCCAGGCCGCCGCCTAAATCCGCGTGGCGAATGTCGAAGCCTTTCGAACGCAGGCGGTCGATCAGTTCGAGCACCCGGTCGACGGCTTCCATCACCGGCTCCGGATTCATCAACTGCGAACCGATGTGGCAACTGACGCCTTCGAGCAGCAGGTTTTCAAACTGGCAGGCCCGCTCATAAACGGCTTCGGCGCAGGAAATATCGATGCCGAACTTATGCGCCAGGCGGCCGGTGGAAATGTACTGGTGCGTGGCCGCGTCCACATCGGGATTCACGCGCATGGCGACCCGCGCCTGGATTCCGCGGCGATGCGCGAGCGCGTCGATCAAAGCCAGCTCCGGTTCCGATTCACAATTGAAAACGAAGATGCCGGCGGCAAGCGCGGCGTCGATCTCGGGAGCGGTTTTTCCGACGCCCGAGAAAACGATCTTCTTAGGGTCGCCGCCGGCCTTGAGAACGCGGTAAAGTTCGCCTCCGGAAACGATGTCGAAACCCGCGCCGGCTTCGGCGAGCAGCTGCAAGATCGCCAGATTGCCGTTGGCTTTGACGGCGTAGCACACCCTATGCGGCTGAGAGCCGAACGCCGCGTCATAGGCGTGGAAGTTTTCGAGAATCGCCCGCGCGGAGTAGACGTAGCAGGGCGTGCCGGCTTCAGCGGCAATGTCGGCGAGGGCGACGT
>JBEKOZ010000636.1:0-3483 GCA_049521275.1 Bryobacteraceae bacterium
GCATATTTGCTGACGCCGAATTTAGACGAGGCGGCGGAACTGGTCGGGTTCGCGGTCGACACCCGCGATTCGATGCATCGGGCCGCGGAAGCGCTGATCGGGATGGGCGCGCGGAACGTTCTGGTCAAAGGCGGCCATCTCGCGGGCGACGCGCTGGACCTGCTCTATCTGGAGGGCGGCGACGTGCAGGAGTTTTCGTCCGCGCGCATCGAGACTCCGCACACGCACGGCACGGGCTGCACCTATTCGGCCGCGATCACCGCGGAATTGGCCAAGGGCACGGGCCTGGTGCAAGCAGTGTCGCTGGCCAAGACGTTCGTGACGGAAGCGATTCGCACCAACCCGGGACTGGGCCGCGGCGCGGGTCCACTGAATCATTTCGCGTAAGCGAACCGGGGCCAGAAAAGTGATATTTCCGGCTCTCGATCACGCCGTGCTCTGGCTCCTGGCGCCGCTCGCGTTCGCGATTCTGATCAGCGGGCTGGACGATCTGGCGATCGACGCGGCGTGGTCGTTCTCCTGGCTGCGCGGAAAATGGAAACCAGAGGCGCGGATGTTTCCGCCGGGTCCGCGGCAGTTGGAATCGGCGCCGCAACGCTCCATCGCGATTATGGTGCCGCTGTGGCATGAGCATGAACTGATCGCGCGGATGCTGGAGCATAATCTCGCCTCGATTCGCTACTCGGGTTATCACTTTTTCGTCGGCGCATATCCGAATGACCAGTTGACCCAGCAGGCCGTCGAATCCGTGGCGAACCGGTTTCCCAACGTGCACCTGGCGCTCTGCCCGCACGACGGCCCGACTTCGAAAGCGGACTGCCTCAACTGGATTTATCAACGCCTCATCCTGTACGAGGAGCAGACGGGCGGGCGTTTTGAGATCCTCGTGATGCACGATGCCGAGGACCTGATCCATCCCGAAGAGTTGCGCTGGATCAATTTCTACGCGGCCCGGTTCGACTTCATTCAAACGCCGGTGCTCGCCCTGCGCACGCCATTTTTCGCGCTGACGCACGGAGTTTATTGCGACGAATTCGCCGAATACCACACGCGCGACATGGCGGTGCGCCCGCTGCTGGGCGGGTTCGTGCCCAGCTCCGGCGTGGGCACCGGATACCGGCGTGATGCGCTCGAAAAACTGGCGCGCTCGGCGGCGAATAAAATTTTCGAGCCGGAAGCGCTGACGGAGGATTACGAAAACGGTCTGCGCCTCTTCCGCCTGGGATGCTCGCAGACGTTCATTCCGCTGGTGCATCCCTTCGGCAACGGGGACTTCGTCGCGACCCGTGAATTTTTTCCGCAGCAATGGCGCTCCGCGATGCGGCAGCGGACGCGATGGGTAATGGGGATCGCGCTCCAAACCTGGGAGCGCCACGGCTGGAAAGGCAAGCCCGGCGAAGTGTACTGGTTGTGGCGCGATCGCAAGGGATTGCTGGCGAATCCGCTAAGTTTGCTGGCGAATCTGGTTTTCGTTTACGGCCTGGCGACGGCCATCTGGGAGCGCACTTCGCCTCTTTCGGTCGCGTTGTGCCGGGCGACGCTTTCCATCCAGTGCGTCAGGCTGGCGGTGCGCATGGCGTGCGTATCGCGCGTCTACGGCGTGCTGTTTTCGCTCGGCGTTCCCTTGCGGGCGGTCTATGCGAACGCGCTGAACTCGGCGGCGACGTTCAGCGCGTTGGGCCGCTATGCCATCGCCCGCGCGCGAAAGCGCCCGTTGAAATGGCTGAAGACCGAGCACGCGTATCCGCATCGCGCGGCTCTGTTGGCGCACAAACGGAAGCTGGGCGAGATTCTGGTGGGCTCCGGCCATCTCACGGCCTCCGCTCTGCGGGCCGCGCTCGCGGCGCAACCGGCTGGAATGCTGTTCGGCGAACACTTGGTGCGGAGCGGACAACTGAGCGAGGATTCGGTGTACGAGGCGCTCAGCTTTCAACAGGGGCTGCCGATCGGACACGTCGATGTTCAAAATGTATCCCCGCATGTCGCGCACGCGCTGCCGGAGCATGTGGTTCGCGAATGGGGCGTTCTGCCGTTCCAAGTCCGCGATGGCAGCATTTTTGTCGCGGGCGCGAAGCTGCCGGCTCCCGATCTCAACGCGCGCCTGCGTTCCTTCACCGCGCTCGAAATTCGCTTTCATCTGGTGACGCCGATGGAATTTGAAAATCTAACTTCAGCGCTGTTGTAACGTAGAAGGCATGATGGAACTGCTCGCGGCGGCGCTGGCGGCGCGTCAGCACGCGCATGCGCCCTATTCGCATTTTCTGGTCGGCGCGGCGCTCGAGGATACCGAAGGCCGCATTCATAGCGGCTGCAACATCGAAAACGCGACCTACGGTCTGACGCTGTGCGCGGAGCGAGTCGCCGTTTTCAAAGCCGTGAGCGAAGGGGTGCGCGAATTCCGGCGCATCGCGGTCGCGGCCGATACCGAAACGCTGACGTCTCCCTGCGGCGCGTGCCGCCAGATCCTGTGGGAGTTTTGCGGGGACATCGAAGTTACGTTGGTAAATCCGCGCGGCAAAAGTGAAACGCTGCGCATGAAAGACCTGTTTCCGAGGGCGTTCGATGCGTCTTTTTTATAGTTTCCTGTTTGTCGCACTGGCCGCGCGGGCGGCGGCGGTGGATTCCATTTGGACGGCTCGCTACGTCGTCACCATGGACGCGCAGCGTCGCGTGATCGAAAATGGCGCCATCGCGGTAACCGGCGACCACATCGTCGCGGTGGGCCCGCGCGCCGAAATCGACAGGGACTTTCAGGCCCGGCAGCGCGTGAACCGGCCGGATGCGATTCTCGCGCCGGGTTTGATCAACACGCATACCCACGCGGCGATGTCGTTGTTCCGCGGGGTCGCCGACGATATGAAGCTCCAGGACTGGCTGGAGAAATTCATCTTCCCAGCCGAGGCGCGCAACGTCGACCGCGAATTCGTGCGTTGGGGCACGCGGCTGGCCGCGATCGAGATGGCGCTCTCGGGCACCACCACCTACACCGACATGTACTATTTCGAGGAAACCGTGGCCGAGGCGACGAAGGAAGTAGGGCTGCGTGGCGTGCTGGGGCAGACCGTGATCGGATTCCCGGCGCCCGACTACAAAACTCCGGCCGCGACACTCGCGGGCACGGAGAACTTTTTCAAGACCTTCGCCAACGATCCGTTGATTGTTCCCGCCATCGCGCCGCATGCGATTTACACGGTGCCGGACGATGTTCTGAAATCCTGCCGCCTGCTTGCTAACCATTACCAGAAGCCCTTGGTGATTCATCTTTCGGAAACCAGGCATGAGAACGACGAAGCGATGGAGAAGCGCGGAAAGACCCCGACCGGCGCTCTCGAAGCGATGGGCGTGCTGACGGGCTGGACCGTGGCCGCGCACGGTGTCTGGCTCGACGACGCGGATATGAAGATTCTGAAAGCTCGCGCCACGGGGCTGGCCCATTGCCCTTCGAGCTACATGAAGCTGGCAAGCGGCGTCGCGCCGGTGGTA